>JACZJL010000168.1 GCA_014860585.1 Bacteroidales bacterium
CCAGCTCCTTGGCCCACTCTCTGATTTGCGTTTGACTAATCCCGAATGATTGAATCATTTCAAAGAAGTTGCAATCGGAGGGGTTTTTTTGACATGATAGTAAAAATTTTAATTAATTTTGCAATAGTACTAATACTATTATCAATAATCAAATAAAATGGGATCAAAAGTTAAGATACAACGAGTTGAACGAGGAAGAACCAAGTCATTTTATGTGAATTTCCCCGCTGCAGTAGCTGAGGCCGGTCAAATTGAAAAAGGTGAAGAAATGGAATGGTTTATTGAGGACAGAGACACCTACGTCCTAAAACGTTTAAACAAAAGCAAATCACTAATATCCAAATAAATGGCCTACTTAAGTTGACGCGTATGCCGGTACGGGTTTTAGCTATAATAGAAAAGGACAGGCAAGAATGACAAACGAAACCCGGTACGCCTGAGCCGAACAGTATCGAACTCAAATCATAAGATTTCAGGAAACCTTTCGTTCGGTTGGGGTGGAATGTTATCAAGATCGGTTTGGAATGAAAATTTTTAGTTTGATTACAAAATCAGCCTTTTTACTGCTATTAGCTATAATTGTTGTCTCCTGCCTTACACAGACAAGGAAAGATGAAATCGCCATCAGAGGGAAAATTGATGGCGCTGTCGGGAAAATGGTTGTTCTGGAAGAACTTACTGCGACTGCCCTGATTAAAATGGACTCCACCCTGGTCAGCGCTGAAAGTGATTTTGCTTTTGCTGCGCACCCGGTTGAAACCACATTTTACCTCCTCAGGTTTGAGGATGAACATTTCATCACCGTGGTTTTAAGTCCCGGCGAAAAACTGGAGATCACGGCGGAAGCAGGTTCATTCCCCGAAAACTATGAGGTGACAGGGAATGAAGATTCAAAGGTTTTACAACAGTATTTTACCGAAACCTACCGCAGGCAGCGGGCCATTGACCGGTTAAGGGAGGAGTTTTTCAGCAGCACACACCGGGACGATTTCCAGAAAATCAAAGAGCGGATTGACCGGGAGTTGGCGCAGGTGATCAGCGATCAGCGAAATTTTACCATCAGCCTCATCGGGTCAAATCCCGGGTCAATTGCAGGGCTGCTTTTGATCAATCAGCGTTTTGCCAACCAGAAAATGGCTGATGCTGAACGGGATTTTGATTTGTACGAACTGCTCGACAGCACGCTGATGAAACAATATCCCTCGAACGGTCATGTGCTGGAACATCACCGCCGGGTAGCTGATTTTCGGCATCGGCTTGAAGAGGAGCGGCAGATCGAAGAAAAACTCAGTCCCGGGCAGCCCATCCCCGACATCACCCTGAAAGATCCTTCAGAAAAAGCAATGAAATTGTCGGATCTGCGGGGAAAGATGGTTTTACTCTATTTCTGGGTGTCGTGGTCACCACCCTGCCGCGCCGCCAACCATCAACTGAAGGAGCTTTACGCACAAAATCAACCCAACAACTTTGAAATTTTCGCCATCTCGCTGGATCATGAACAGCGTTACTGGGCTGACGCCATCAAAGTGGATGAATTGCCCTGGATCAACGTGTCTGATCTCAGAGGGATGACCTCACCGGTTGCCAAAGTTTTCAACCTGCCGCAGGAGTTGCCTTTATATTATTTGATTGATGAGGAAGGTGTCATCCTACTAAAAACCACGAAATTTGGGGAAGTCGTTGCATTTCTTAAAAATAGCTAATCTTCTAAAATCTCTTTTTGATTACTTACAGAAAGATGATTTTTGACTAATACGACCCACTCCTTTTCCTGATCAACCATTCTGCGGAAAGGAGTGAGAGGATGATCAGCAACACCCAGAAGATGTTGGTCAATTCGCTGAAACGTTTTTCGGTGTAAACGATGGTACGGATGTCGTCGCGGGCTTTGAGGATTTCGGGGAACTGTTCCATCTGGTCAGGATAAATCATCTGACCTGTATGGCGGGTGGCGAGCCGGAAGAGCATATTATGGTCGGCAATGGTATTGAGCGCCTCAATATTGAGGGGCGAAACGGTGAACTCCCCACGATAGCTTAATAGTTTTTCTCCTACACGCACCTTTGCTTCATAGGTGTAATTGTCAACGGGTAGTACTCCGGCATTCAACTGGTAAGCATTGGCCGTTTTGCTGAAGGTGAAAGGATAGTTGCTTCCGCTGCTGCCTTTTATCACGATCTCCACCTCCGGGTCATTGATCAGCTCATAGCTCTGGTTGTACACTTCGGCATCAAACAACACCGGTTCATTTTCCAGAAAATTATTTTCGCACGTAATCCTGAACTGGTTTCTGTCGGCCTTGACGGACAGGTATTGCACCATTTTGGAAAACAGCTCATTGAATGCATTGTGGTTGCCGTTTTTCTGGAAATCGGTGATTCGCCACCGCCAGATGCCTTCACCGGCAATCACCCCGGTTTTACTGGTGATTGTCTGGTTGAACATCACCAGAGGATAACCGGTAACCAGTGAGCCAATTTGCTGGTAAAAGAGAGCTGTCGCCGACAGCTGTGTTTTGATCTCACCAAAAGGCGCTACCAAAGGGGGAAATCCTTCGAAGGCTTTTCGGTTAAGCTCGCTGACAGTAAAGAGCGAAAATTCGTTATTCAACGCCGGGAGTGACTCGTTGTAAATCTCCTTGTCGCTGAATATCTGGATTCCGGTGTTCAATGCGTTGAATTGCGCAAGATTGGACTGTGTGCCGACGATAAACAGGATCGGGATTTCTTCCTGACCGGCTTCTGTAATGATTCTTGAAATATTCTGATTTCCACCCGGTAGCTGATGTAAAATCAGCAGGTTGTATTCTGCAATGTTTCCGGCAAACTGGCTGAACACACTGTGGGTAACTTCGTTGGTGAAATTGCTCTCAATGGCCTCTTTGAGAGCGGCAATGTCGGGGTGCGGAGCGGCCGAGAGGATCAGTATTTTCTGCTTGGTATCGAGCACATCAATAAATATATCCTGTGCATTGTTGGCTGTGCTTATCTCTCCATCCAGCGGTCGCAGACTGATCCGGTATCGCTGGAGCCCAGCTTTGTCGGCATTAATCTGCACCTGGATGGTTTCGGTGTAGCGCCCGGAGGTAAAGGTCACATTTTGAGAAAATAATGTGGTCCCGCCCGAGCTTACAGTCAGTATACTGCTCTGTCCTTCGCACATGTTGGCTCCGACCACTACCTCTATCGGGAAAGTATTCCCTAAAAAAGCTATCCTGTTGAAATTGACCCGACGAAGAAAAAGGTCTTTCCGCACGCTGGTATCTCCCAATGCAAGAGTGTAAACGGGGAATTTTATCCGTTCCGAACTATAAACGGGGTTGATGCCCTTGTTGTACAATCCATCAGTGGCAATCAGCATTGCTCCCACATTCCGGTTCGAGTAACGTGTTACAATTTCGTCAAACATCGCCGAGATGTCAGTCTGCTTGCTGTTCCATGAAAAATCGAGGCCTTCACTCACCTTGTCGCCAAATTGGTAAGTCCGCACTGTATAATCCTGTTCGAGCCGGGAAACCAAATCAGCAATTCTATCCTGATAATCGCCAGTGTAAAACACAGAATCACTGTTAATCAGCAATGACTCCGAATTGTCCTGCGCCAGAATAACCAGAGGTTTTTCATAGTTCCTGAAAAGGCTTTTCAGCATAGGATTGAGCAACAGAAAAGAAATCATAGTGATGGCAATAAAACGAAAGACTGCAAGGGATTTAGTAACCAACGGGTTAAAATCTTCCTTACGGTTTTTGTAATACAGCACGCCGGCATAGAGCAATCCTGACAAAATGCATAAAATGATGAACCAACCGGTAAATTCGGTAACAATATTCAAAGGCAACCTCCTTAAATGACTGATTTAATGTTTACATGTGCATTCCACCGTCCACACTGATCACCTGGCTGGTGACATAGGAGGAGAGGTCGGATGCAAGGAAAAGGGCAATATCGGCTACGTCTTCGGGTTTTCCGGAACGGCGCAACGGAATGGTTTTAATCCAGTTGTCACGGACATCTTCAGGTAACTTCTCTGTCATCGCGGTTTCGATAAAACCGGGAGCAATGGCATTGCAACGGATGCCACGCGAGCCAAACTCCTGGGCAATGGATTTTGTGAAGCCGATCAGTCCGGCCTTGGATGCGCTGTAATTGGACTGTCCTGCATTTCCCGAAAGCCCAACTACCGAACTCATGTTGATGATGGAGCCGCTACGCTGCTTGAGCATCACCCGCTGGATGGCCTTGGTCATGTTGAAAATGGATTTCAGGTTTACCTTGATCACCAAATCCCAGTCCTGTTCAGACATCCGCAGCAACAGGTTGTCACGCGTGATTCCGGCGTTGTTCACCAGGATATCAATCTGGCCGAAGTCCTTCAGCACCTCGGTTACAAGCAACTCTCCGGCGTCAAACGAACTGGCATCGGA
>JACZJL010000169.1 GCA_014860585.1 Bacteroidales bacterium
GTTCGCGGTATTGGATGGTGATCTGGCGGCGTTTTTCAATGTTCCGGTCAATGTGTTTTAACTGCAACAATCCCATGGCGGCCTGCACTTCGTTCATCTTGGCATTGATGCCGGGGGCAATTACGGTGGTTTCGCCACGGAAGCCAAAGTTTTTCAGGTCGTCAATGTGGCGTTTGGTTTTTTCGTCGTGGCTGATGATGGCGCCGCCCTCGAAGGTATTGTAGACCTTGGTGGCGTGGAAGCTCATCACCGAGAGGTCTCCAAAATTAAGCACCGGCTCATTGTTTACCCTAACTCCAAACGTATGGCAGGCATCATAAATTACCTTCAGGCGATAATTGTCGGCAATTTCCTGTATACGCTGCACATCACAGGGATTGCCATACACATGCACGGGCAGGATGGCAGTGGTTTGGGGTGTGATGGCGGCTTCTATTTTATCAGGGTCGAGGTTGCAGGTTTTAGGTTCAATATCCACAAAAACAGGCGAAATATTGTTCCACCAAAGCGAATGCGTGCTGGCTACAAAACTATAGGGCGTGGTGATGACTTCGCCGGTAATGCGCATGGCCTGCAATGCCGTTACCAGCGCCAGGGTTCCGTTGGCAAAGAGCGAAACGTATTTTACGCCAAGGTATTCGGCCAGTTCCCGCTCAAGTTGCCGGTGGAATGGGCCGTTGTTAGTCAGTTGACCGTTTTTCCATATCTGCTCAAGGTAGGGATGGAATTCTTCGAGGGGCGGGATGAAGGGTTTGGTAACGGTGATCATTTGACAGTTTTATTTGTATGGATATCGTAACCTTCCTCAATTTTGATTTTTAAGAAATCGGCCATTTTCTTCCATTTTTCTTTATCTTCCAAACTTGTGTAAAACAGTTTTTCAGGGGCATATTTTTTAAAGTATTCAATTGCGTCTCTGTTGTATTCTTCATAAACTGCTTTGTATCTATCTTTAAGTTCATTAAAAGGAATGTCATTTTTACCATTTAAAATACCAGGAACAAAGTTCGGATCATTGTCGATTCTATCATAATACAAATCCAATTTTCTGTAAATTTTATTATGTCTATAGTTATTTGTAAGAGTTTTGATAATTTTATGACTTAACATTGAATCAAACCATTTATCACTATCTCTATATAAAAGAATGAATTTTGCTTTAGGAAATCTATGATTAAGCAATCTATAGAAATCTGGAAACCACCAAGGATTATCTTCATAGGCCTGATATGATTTAAATACTGTAGATCTGAAAATACCTTCATAATCTCCTTTTTCCCACAAATCGCTCCAAACTTTTGAGTGGGATCCATATCCAGCTACCCGATAACCATGATCTTTAAGAAACTGCCCGACAGAAGTTGTTCCGGTTCGTTGCATCGAAATACAAAAAATTTTAGGTTTATCAACTTGAAACCGTGAGCTGATTAATAAAGATAACTTATTAGTTACCATTGTGTTTTTTTTCTTACTTGTAATGTTACTTTTTTTTATCCTGAAAATTTTCACGTTCCAGGGTAGAAATGGTATTGTAATGATCATTGAAGAATTCGTATTTTTAAATAATTAATGCCAAATGCCTTCCAGTTCTAATGGTGGCCAAACATCTCTTTTGGAGGTTACCTGAAATGCCTTGATGTTATTTAACCTTGCTATCGGCTTTGATCGTGCGCTTTCTGCCATCGTGTAGGTAATATAGTAAATACCTTTACTCAGATTGATCCGGGGAATTTTTACATTCAGTGCAATGATTGTTTGCCCGTTTTTCCTCTCAACGACCTCGCCAACAAAATTAACAGGTTTTTCATTGATACAAACACCAATGGCTTTTTGCTCATAATCAAACAATATGATAGATGAAACCGCCTGTTCAAATTTACTGTCAATTTGAATGTGGAGTGTTATCAACAAATCATCCAGTCTTTTAATGAGTGGTATCTCCTCCTCAGAGTTGTTAACAGCCACTTTCAGGACTTTAATTTCGGAGTCATTTCTAACAAAATCTGTGTTTGTTCCCTTAAGACTACTATAATATTTATCAATTCCCTCCGAAACATCTGGTCCTTTGTACATCTCCCTACCTCCTTCCATCATCAGTATTTGGTTACAAAGTCGGGATACTAATTGCATGGAGTGAGAAACAAAAATCACAGCACAATGCTCTACAATATGGTCAATCAGGTTAAAGCATTTAAGTTTGAAGTTGAGGTCGCCCACAGCCAATACTTCATCTACCAAAAGTATATCTGGATCCATCTGTGCAGCTACGGAAAACCCCAGCCTTACCTTCATTCCGGAGCTATAGTTTTGCACTGGTGTATCAATAAAATCGCCAATTTCGGCAAAGTCCACAATGGAATCGAATTTTTTTTCAATCTCTTTTTTGCTAAACCCCAGCACAGCGCCGTTGTTGTAAATGTTTTCACGCCCGGTAAGAATGGGGTTGAAGCCTGTACCCAGCTCAATCAATGCACCAATGCGGCCTTTCATGGTAATACGTCCGGTGTCGGGTTTGATGAGTCCGTTCAGCATCTTTAACAGGGTGGACTTGCCGGCGCCGTTGTGGCCAATCAGGCCCAGGCACTCGCCACGCTTTAGCTCAAAACTTACATCGTTCACAGCCCAGAATTCGTGTTTGCGCAGTTCGGGCTTTTTGGCGTGTCCAAGCAGTTCAGTACCAATATCCTGCACACCATACCAGAGGGAACGTTTGAGGCGACGACAGAATTTCTTTGAAACGGATTCAACAGTGATGAGGGTTTCGGACATGAGGGTGAGGGTTAGATTGAGGTTGAGGGTTAGGTTGAGGTTGAGATTGAGGTTGAGGTTGAGGGGGCCTACTTAACCTTAACCTTAGCCTTTGCCTTTGGGGTTTAGGTTAAGGAGTTTATTAGTTTGTTGAGTTCGAAAATGAGATCGTTATATTCGGAAAAGTATTGATTGTTAAGAGATTAGTCGAAATAGCCAACGGCCAAACCGTAGAGTAAATGATTCTGGGTTTCAAAAGCTGATCCACGTGAAATGATGTAAAAGTAGGCTTTGTCTTTTTTTGTTCTTCTTCCATAACCTTCTGCAATATTTCCTGATGCACTGTTCGAGGATCGTCGTATTTGCGATGTCAAACCGTAATCTTCGGATCGTGGCAGGCTGGCTGTGAGTTGAAAAATCTTTATGGATAGTTCGTGAGCTTTCTGCCAGACGGGCATTTGGGTGAAGGAAGTGTACATGTTGAGGTTGAGGTTAAGGTTGAGGTTGAGGTTGAGGTTGAGATTGAGGTTGAGATTGAGGTTGAGATTGAGGTTGAGGTTGAGGTTGAGGGGACTATACCTTAACCTCAGCCTTAGCCTTCTTTACGATCCGATGCGTTCGATAATCATTGGCATAGCAAGGCGATAAATGACCAGGCTGATAATGAATAATAAGAAAAAAGCTGTAGTAAATATCCAGAAAAGGTGCATATCTTGAACTGGTTGGGCAGTGAACCAGTTGCGGGTTTGTGGTATTAGTGTCGCAAGTGGGTTTAGTTTCATGATCAGCCCGATTGTTCCGTCTTTGGGCGTGGGATAAACTACCGGTGTCAGGTACATAAAAAAGGGAAGAATTATCGCAAGTCCTTTATTGATATCGTGATAAAGCATGCCAAGTGGTGTGAGCGCCAGTCCGATTGAAAATCCGGTGATAGTGATGGCCAGGATTCCAATTGGAACCAGCAGTAAACTTCTTAGGCTGGCGGATTGCTCAAACCAGACATACATGACGGCAAGCAGAAACATTTTAATGGCAATGTTGAAGATCAGTTCATAAATTCCTGATAATAGCAGGCCTTCCCTGGGAATGTTTATTTTTGAAAGCATGGCTTTGTTGGCAGTAACTTCCTTTAAGGGGGCGAGTATAGATTCGCTGAAAATTTGCCAGAGTATTGTTCCAGTGAGCACAAAAATGGGATAGGATACGCCCGTATCGCCCATACTTACAACGTTGTTTCCGCGCAGAAAAATCCAAAGTGCGGCAGTGGCCAGTGGCGGGAAAAGCGCCCAGGCAAATCCAAACAGCGATTGCCGATAGAGGGCTTTCAGGTTTCGTTTGAAGAGCCGGAAGCCAAGCTCATGCGCCTGGGGCAGGTCATTGATCACACTTAGCAGATGCGCAAATATTGAGCGGTTAGATGCTTCGGCAGTGTAGATGGTTATTTTATGATTTGCTGACATAGAAATAAATTTTTCTTGTTCGGGGATTTTTGCTTGTTGTTTACCCCATGAAATGATATGTACGAGCTATTTCATGATAGTACAGTTCCGTGTTTTGGACGTTGAGCCTATCGGAAACGTCTGGTTTCGTTTTCCTTGTTCGGAGACTCCACTTAACCATCAATTAGTTGTTTGAATTCCTGCCAGTTGAGAACCTTCATTTTTTTGTGAGCGGCTTCTTTGATCAACAATTTGTCGCCGGGTACCAATGCAGTAGCTTTGCCGGTTTTGTATAAAGCAAAAAGAAAGTTGTCTTTTTTATCCGTAAATGCGTCAGGTACATTCTTTAGTTCAATCATCCGGCAAAACTTTATGTGAATAGGAACAAACTATGAAATATCATCTTCTGAAAGATATTTCCTGAATTTTTCTCTTTTCATCACACCATCAAGTTCTTCAACCAATTGGCGGCAAGTGATTATTTCAATTCCTTCTTCCAGGCATTTCCTGACAAGATGTTGGAGCTGTTTACCCAGCAGGTAGCTGATCCAAATATTGGTATCGAGGATGAATAGGTTATTGCTTTTCATCTCTTCTTTCCCTGTACTCTCTGACCTCTTCTGCAATTTCATCAATGCTGATGGGATTCTCAGGAATTTTCTCATCCAGTTTTCGTGCCCGAAACAGAAGGGTTTCTTTCTCAATCTCCTGTTCAATCCTTAGTTTGTCTTCTACTGTAAGCGATTGTACAAGCCTGAGTATGTCGTTGAAGGTAAAAGGAATATTGTAAGTGCGATTATAGGTTTGTGTACTCATAATAAACAGAATATGAAGTTTAGTCTAAATGATTTGGTGCTACAAATATAGACATATTTCTGATGGACTGAAGTTTACTTGAATTCAGGTTATTCCGTTGTGTCAATGCCTCAACTATTTGCCCGTTCTTTTCGATAGATTTCCCAGTGCCCGCCTTTGGCGGGGCCGATGCGTTTCAAAATGCCCATCTCTTTTAATTTAGCCATGTTTTCCTGCACCTTACGGTGTGAAATACCAATTTCTCTGGCAATCTCCATAGCAGTAATATGATTATCCCTCCTAACAAATTCTATGATTTGGTTTTCGGTTTTCGGAGAGGTTTTCTACGACCTTTTCTACGACCCTGGATTCTGTTTTTGTTGCTAATTTTCGATTTTCATATTTGATTTCCAAGAGGAAGACCTGTGTTCAAATGATACTCCAAAATAATCACTGTTCGTCTGTTAGCGCCCAGTAACCCTCTTTTCTACCCCCGGTTCTTTGGAGAAGTCCGTAATTTTTCAATTCTGAAATTTTTCGCTCAATTGTCCTTGTTGTAAGTCCTGATGTTTTTGCTAATTCTGGGATTGTTATCTCTGGATTGTTACGTATTGTTTCAATAATACTGCGATATTTGAAGGCTATTTCTTTCCCGACATCTTTCCCGACATCATTCCGTGGTTGAAGGGAAGTTTTTTGCTTTTCATATTTGATTTCTACAAGGAATCCATCTCCTAATTCCCTGTATTCAAATAACATAGTAGGGTATTCTTTGATTTCTCTACGGATTCTTATAAAGCCGCTTCCGTATTTTTCAATGTCCTTTGTAAGGTAAAATACTTCGGCTATCAGTTTGTTTCTGGTTTGCGACTGATAGCTGTCGGTTTTAAGCTGCTCAATGGTGATACCACCAAAAAGTTTCCCGGGATTAAAAAGTGTGATGCTCTGATCGAAAATTTTTATCTGAATGTCAACCGGACTGGTGTAATCACGATGAATGATTGCATTTAACACAAGTTCACGCAATGCGGGTATCGGGTATTCAAAGATTTCGGTTCGCTGTGTAGTTTTACCGGTGATTTCAAATGCCACTTTGATTTACCCGATGATGTAGCGCATGGTTTCTTCAACAACTTCAAACAGACCGCCTTTGTATATTTTATCATCAATAATCATGGATGGGGTTTTAAACCTTCCTATATGCACATTGTGATTCAGGTGTTCTTTTGCAAACAGGAGCATGGCGGCATTTACAGGAATTTTATCAACAACCAGCCTGAGCTTAGTCAAAGCATCTTCAACTTTTTCGGGAAGAATGAACCGTCCGCTGTTGTTCACTTTGGTAATAAACTGCCTGATCTTATGATAATCAAGGTCATCCAGAGAGGCCTTTGGATAAGGATAGGCATCCCATGAGAGTTGAAGGCTTTGCAGATGAATTTCAGATATTTCGCGAACGCCGAGTTGGTGATTTGAATTTTTAATCCGTTTAAAATATCTTCCTTTGAACGAAACCGGTTTAATCGGATATTCGTTCACCCGAATCTGGCAAATCACTATACCATCAATCTCATGCTCGGTAATATCAACAACCTGTGCAGGACTGGTTTTGTTCTTTATTTCGTTTGTCCAGTTTTGCAGGGTTTCACTTCCAATCAACGTTCCAATGATTTTCCCTGTATTACTGACTCCAATAATGACAGAACCTCCGGAGGTGTTGGCAAAAGCTACAATGGATTCAATTACTTCATCATTAAAACCTTGCTTGAACTCCACTGTTACTGATTCGCCGGATGTGATGAGTTTACGAAGATGTTGTGCTGTTGGCATTATAATATACTGATAATCATATAATTTGAATACAACGGCTGTTGCTGTTTTGCCAGAAAAAATATTACTTTTTTGTTTTAAAGTTCTTTTTGATTGATTGTTTTTTGCTTTCCTTCGCTATCTCACTGAACTTCTGATATTTTTCTCAGTAGGTTCATTGGTCAGCAATTTTAACTTCTTCAATAGATATGATGCAGCAGTTAATGACGAGTTTTTGTTTGGTGTTCTTTGTTTTTATCATCCTTCTAAACCACTTTTCATATACCAGGTCTATGTCAACTTCGCTCCAGATTCGTTTTTCAAGGTTGTTGGTAAAGACCTTGTTCCTGCCAAA
>JACZJL010000170.1 GCA_014860585.1 Bacteroidales bacterium
ATACATTTGCGCCTTCAATCCTAACCTTTCCAGGTTAAGAGTCGTTCCTTTAATCTAACCTATTGTAATTCAATATATCATCACATGAAAATTCGATTAAAGATTCTGTCCGGGTTCCTGGTTATTGTGGCCATGCTCACCATTGCCGGGGGATTTGGCATCTATGAATTCAGAAGATTAAGCAATTCAGTAGAGTCAATACTAACTGATAACTATGCCAGCATTGTAGCTTGCAATAGCATGCTGGAAGGCCTTGAGAGAGAAGATAGCGGGATTCTTCTTTTCATGATGGGGCAGCATGAATTGGGTAAAGTAACCATCCTTGATGGGGACTCTATTTTCAAAAAATCGTTGCAATCGGCGCGAAACAACATCACCGAAAAGGATGAAGAAGTATACATTGAAGAAATTTCTAAAAAGTATGAGATCTATAAGAAGTATTGGGAATACCAGGTTGCGAATGAGCAGGAAACCTTTGATATGGATTGGTTTTTCCAGAATGTACATTATAGCTTTAACGATGTGAAGACCGCGGTTAAAGGTTTAATGATGCTCAATCAGACGAGCATGTACAACGAAGCTTTTATGTTACGTGAGAAGGCACAGCGTGCTGTGATGCCAGGCTTTGTTGCTGTTGTGGCTGCATTGATCTTTGCAGTACTTTTTAACTTTTTCATCAACCATTATTTTGTTTCGCCGATTCTCCGCCTGATTCGGGCCATAAACCTTTATCACCCATCGGGCAGGGAGTTGGATGCGAAAATTGAAACGCAGGATGAGATAAAAACGCTTGAGGAGGCAGTGCGCAACATGATTCTTAAATTCAACAGAAAGATGATATGAGATTTCCGGTTGTCATACGTCAGATTGGAGCGGTGCTGATGATTAATGCATTGTTCTTGTTTATTTCGTTCATTATTTCCTGGTTCAATGATGAAAGTTCAGTCTTTCCGCTGCTTTACAGTTCACTTATTGTTTTGATTTTTGGTATTTTCCCCTTGATTTATGTTCCGTCCTTCAAATACCTGACTTTGCTCGAAGGCATAACGATCATCGTTTTTGGCTGGATTACCACCTGTATTGTCGGAATGCTACCCTATATCATGTGGGGCAGTGAATTCACCCTGATAAATGCCTGGTTCGAGAGTGTATCTGGATATACCACCACCGGATCAACCATTCTGAACGACATTGAGGCGCTGCCAAATGGGCTGCTGTTCTGGCGATCGGCAACGCACTGGATCGGTGGAATTGGCGTGATTGTCTTTGCTTTGCTGATTTTACCGCAACCCGTGACATCAAAGCTGGTGCTGGTGCACAGCGAAATTTCGGGTATCGCAAAGAGCAACTTCAGAACCCGAGCGACGCAAACAGTAAAAATCCTTGCCGTTGTTTACATTGGTCTTACGTTACTTCAAACCGTATTTTTGATGCTTGCCGGTATGGGAATTTTTGATGCTGTGAACCATTCATTTGCAACCATTGCAACAGGAGGGTTTTCAACAAAAAACACAAGTATTGCTTATTACGACAGCGTTTTGATTGAGGTCATCATTATGGTTTTCATGGTGCTGTCAGGACTTCATTTTGGGTTGATTTTTTCCACTTTGACCGGTAAGAGGGAAAACCTTTTCAATAGCGAAATTGTCAGGGCATTCATCATTGTACTTTTTATAGGTATTGCATTAACCACGTTAAAACTGTGGCTTACTGGTTATGGCAATTTCTGGGATTCGCTCCGGGTTTCCTCTTTTCAGGTTATTTCGGTGGGTACTACAACCGGTTTTGCTACTGCCGATACTGCCGGGTGGCCGGTATTTACTATTCTCATCCTGACCTATTTTACCATCCAGTGTGCCTGTGCAGGATCTACATCAGGTGGTTTAAAGTTTGACAGGGTGTTAATGTTTTTCAAAGCAATCATACTTCAGATCAAGAGCATGCAACATCCCCAGGGAGTTTTTCAACTTAAAATCAACAAACATTCTGTGGAAGAGGGTGTTGTTTCCAATGCTATGGTATTTATACTTCTTTACTTATTCATCATCTTTTCGACGACACTGATTATTTCCTTTATGGATGTTGACATCATCACTTCTTTTTCGGCTTCAGCGACGACCATTGGGAATGTCGGCCCAGGGTTTGGCGGGGTAAGTTCAATGGGGAATTTCAATGGATTGCCGGCAATGGCGAAATTCATACTCTCCCTGAATATGCTGCTGGGACGACTTGAAATATTCAGCATCATTTCGCTGTTTTTTATCAAGTCATGGAAATAGGTTTCATAAGTTTTAAACCCTAAACCCTCTTTGCCTCCTTGCCTCAAACACAACAATGGCAGCAGTTGTCGACACATTGAGCGAATCAGCCATTCCACGCATCGGGATAATGATGTTTTGGGTGGAATGATCAAGCCATGTGGATGACAGACCTGTTGATTCGGTTCCCATCACAATAGCCGAGGGCTCCTTGAAATCGATGGTTTGATAAGGCACAGATGCAGTGAGCGCCGTACAAAAAATAGCGATTCCATTGGTTTTCAGCAGCTCAATTACCTCGGTTGTATTTCCGGTAAAAACAGGGACAGTAAAAAGACATCCGATGGAAGAGCGGATCACATTGGGATTATAAATATCGGTTTGCGGGTCGCACACGATCACCGCATCCACACCGGCAGCATCGGCTGTGCGCAGAATAGCTCCGAGATTCCCCGGTTTTTCTACCGATTCGAGAACAATTAAAAGTGGATTTTCCTTTAAAACCAGTCCATCAAGGGTATGTTTGTGCTGTCGGGCAGTTGCAACAACCCCACCCGTGCTGCCCCGGTAAGTTATTTTCTCATACAATTCAGGGGTGATGGAGAAAATCTCAGCAGCCAATCCGGCTGATGGCTCAACTTCTGAGGGTGAAATCATTTCAGGGCAAAAAAAGACCGAAGTGATCTGGTAACCTGCAGCCAGCGCACGTTCTATCTCCAACCGTCCTTCGATAACAAACAATCCCAGTTCGCGGCGGTGACGGGGCTTTTGCAGTTGAATCAGGTTTTTTATTTTCGCATTTTGTGCACTTGTCAACTGTTCTTTGATCTTCAACATAAACTCTGCATTTTGATTTCAGCCCCAAAAGTAGGATTCTTTGCGAACTCTTTTTTCAACAATTCCGGTTAGGATCAGCCGTTTTGTTACTTTTGACGAAGGTTTTTTATTGGAAAAAGAATGATTCAACTACTTCAACCTGACCACTGGACTGACTATGAGCTGCTCGACTGCGGCAATTTCGAGAAACTTGAGCGCTTTGGTAATTATGTGCTCATCAGGCCGGAGCCACAGGCGATCTGGGAACGAAAATGGCCATCAACAAAATGGGAAGAGATGGCACATGCCCGGTTTGTCAGAACGAAAAAACAGAATTTTGACCAGGACGAAAATGCTTCCGGCGGCTGGACTATGCTGAAAAAAATGCCGCAGCGCTGGAACATCATTTACAACAACAGTAATTTTGAAATTAAACTGAAACTATCGCTCACTTCCTTCGGGCACATTGGCGTTTTCCCGGAGCAGGCCTGCAACTGGGATTATATTTATCATCAACTGAAAGAAAAACCGGGTGAACGGAAATCTGTACTCAACCTTTTTGCTTACACCGGGGCGGCTTCGCTGGCGGCTCGTGCTGCCGGCGCCGACGTCGTCCACCTGGATTCGGTGAAGCAGGTAGTGACCTGGGCCAACGAAAACATGGAATTATCAGGACTTGACAACATCCGGTGGGTGGTGGAGGATGCGCTTACTTTTGTAAAAAGGGAAGTGAAAAGAGGAAAAAAATACCACGCGATCATCATGGATCCGCCGGCTTACGGAAGAGGACCAACAGGCGAAAAGTGGACGCTTCAGACCGGCCTCCCGGAGATGATGGACGCAGTCGCTAAACTTTTACACACGGAATGCAGTTTCTTCGTGCTCAATCTATACTCGATGGGTTTTTCATCACTCATAGGGCGCAACATGGCCGATCAGGCCTTCCCGGGAATACCAAAAGAATCCGGAGAGTTTTATCTTCATGCCAAAAGCGGCGTGGATCTGCCATTAGGAACATTTTTACGATTTTCGATATGAATAAATTCAAAGCAAAAACTTCAGGCAAGTTGCTGGATGTGCTGAAAAATCATTTTCCCCAGACCTCAAACCAGACCTTGCGTAACATGGTTAAGCACAACGACGTTACACGAAACGGACAACCGGTGCGACATGCCGGCGAACTGATCAGCGAAGGGGATGAAGTGGTGTTGAAACCCATCCCAGAGAGCGAAACCTGGCGGTTGGGCAAACGAACTGTCAATGTTATGTTTGAGGATGAATGGCTCATCGTGGCTCATAAACCGGCGGGCATCCTCACCAGCGGCGAGTCAACGGCAGTCACCCCAACATTCGTCAAAATGCTCAACGATATTCTGCATCAGAAACTTGGCAGACACCAGCGGCTTTGGGTAGTTCACCGGTTAGACCGGGAGGTGGAAGGGTTGGTGATGTTTGCCAAAGAAGAGAAAATCCAGATGGCGCTTCAGGATAACTGGAAGTCGGTGGAGAAAAACTACCTGGCCATCACCGAAAAAAAACCGCCCTCAAACGAGGGGGAGATCACTTCCTGGCTCAAAGACGGCTTGAAGCAGAAAGTCTATTCCTACGACCACGAAATTCCGGAATCCAAATGGGCGGTCACCCACTTCCGCTTTATTAAACCAATCGGGAAGTTTCATCTGCTTGAAGTCAGCCTTGATACCGGCCGTAAGAACCAGATCAGGGTACATCTTTCTGAGCTGGGTTGCCCGATAGTCGGCGACTGGAAATACGGCGCCGACAAATCAATTGTGCGCCAGATCAGGCTGATCGCATGGCGGCTCGCTTTTACCCACCCGGTAACCGGCGAACGGATTGACCTCGAAGCCAAAGTCCCCAAAAGTTTTTACTCGATTTCGGAAACGGAAGATGAGAAGTATAAGTAAGGTTTTTGTTGGTAGGATATAACCCTGACAGGTCTGAAAGACCCTGACAGGTTGAGTTTCGGTTAAAATCAATGGTCTGATTCACCCCGTGAATCGAATCAAACACCCACCAAGCCAGCAACTGCAGTAGGATTTACAAGCCATTCACGGGGTGAATGATCTTCATTAGAAGATTCTCAACATTTATCCTTGCAAATAAGGTGAATAAGTTTGATTTCCCGATGGTTACTCAATTCTACTAAGGTTGGAGAAGGAAAATAAGGTTTTCAATTTTTTGAATGTTGATTTTCCGGAGAGACAAAACCTTATCCAAAAACCTAACCTTAGTAGAGAGGATGAATTCAATTGAAAAACAAAACCTTATTACCTTATTGATCTTTGCATCGAGGTTTTAGAATCCAGTAACCTGTCAGTGTGTGCAGCTCCTGACAGGGTTTGCGTGTTAATAAAACCCTGACAGGTCTGATAGACCCTGACAGGTTGAGTTTCGGTTAAAATCAATGGGCTGATTCACCCCGTGAATCGAATCAAACACCCACCGAAATTGCAACTGCGGTGGGCTTTACAAGCCATTCACGGGGTGAATGATCTTTTGCAAAAAGTGATCCTTTGCTCTTCCCATTAACTGCTTAGGCAACTGTTCAAAGCCAGTCACTACATGATTTAATAGGGACTGAAGTGGCAGAAATCTTCTGACTTTTAGCTTAGGCCCAGAACTTTTGACTGCAATAAAAAGCAGCAACAATTGCCATTAAAATTTTGCTGACAAACCGAAATCCTCAAAAAAAACAAAAAGAGTACTTTTGTAAAAATTGAACATTATGAGCCTTACATTAACAAACAGCACGATAGATAAATATTTTGGATTCCTTTCAAAACTGGACAATACCTCGAAGAAAAAACTCATTCGTAAACTGACTGAATCCATTGAAATTAAAGATAATAAAGAATTTGACCTGCGCGAACTGTATGGCGCCTGGACAGACTCAAGGGATTCAGATGAGATTATTTCCGACATCAGAAGTTCAAGAATTGAAAAACATATTGCAGCCGAATTCTAATGAAATACCTGCTCGACTCAAATATCTGCATTCATTTTTTTCGGGGAAAATTTGGCATCATTGACAAACTGGAAAAAATTGGTTTAACTCAATGCGCAATTTCCGAAATTACTCTTGCTGAGTTGACTTTTGGCGCTTAAAATAGCGATAATCCACAAAAAAACCATAAGGTCATTGATCTTTTCGTTGAGCATATAAAAATTCTTCCCATTTACGATGTTATTCATTTTTATGCAAAAGAAAAGTCCCGATTGCGGAAAACGGGAACCATGATCAGCGATTTTGATCTGTTGATTGGCTGCACAGCGGTTGAAAAGAATTTGATCATGGTAACAGAAAACCTGCAGGAGTTTGAACGGATAACAAATATTCAGATCGAAAACTGGATTGATAGAAAAATGGTGAAATGAGGTATTTTACATTTTCGTCTTAGTACTGATCATACCGCTCAAAGAGATGCAATCACTCCTAAACCCTGTCAGTGTGAGTAGCTCCTGACAGGGTTTGCGTGTTAATAAAACCCTGTCAGGTCTGATAGACCCTAACAGGTTACCCTGACAGGTTGAGATTCGGTTAAAATCAATGGGCTGATTCACCCCGTGAATCGAATCAAACACCCACCGAAATTGTAACTTCAGTGGAATTTACAAGCCATTCACGGGGTGAATGCTCTTCATTAGAAAATTCTCAGCATTTAACCCTGGAAATAAGGTGAATAAGGTTGATTTCCCGATGGTTACTCAATTCTACTAAGGTTGGAGAAGGAAAATAAGGTTTTCATCATTTGAAGGTTGATTTTCCGGAGAAGGAAAACCTTATCCTAAAACCTAACCTTAGTAGAGAGGTTGTATTCTATTGAAAAACAAAACCTTATTACCTTATTGATCTTTGCATCAAGGTTTTGGAAAGACAATTTTCCCGACATTGCGCTTAAGCTCCAGCCTGAGGCAAATCTGTTTCTGCCAGTCATGCAATGGTATCCCGAGTTGGGGGAAGGTAATCGCTAAATTGTCTGATTCACCCCGTGAATCGAATCAAACACCCACCAAGCATGCAACTGCGGTGGGCTTTACAAACAATTCACGGGGTGAATGATCTTCATTAGAAAATTCTCAGCATTTAACCCTGGAAATTGGGTGAATAAGGTTGATTTCCCGATGGTTACTTAATTCTACTAAGGTTGGAGAAGGAAAATAAGGTTTTCAATTTTTTGAATGTTGATTTTCC
>JACZJL010000171.1 GCA_014860585.1 Bacteroidales bacterium
CGCGAAAGGCTATCGGAGGAATAAAGATGTTCGCTTACCATCGTTTGAACGGCGCCCGCATTATTGATGATGAAATTTCCCCATGAGCCATCAGCTCCGGCAATTTGGATCCCCATGTCAGGCGTAAAAAGATAAGCAATAATCCTGCACGAAGTTGATGCAGCATCTGCCGGAATCAACCAATTGTAAAGGCCATCGTTTTCGGTTCCTGCTACAATAACATCAAAATTATGTCCTCCATCAGTTGAGTATAGCAAATCAACCGAACTGCCTGGTGCATAACCCGAAAGCCATGTGATTTCGGCATAATTTCCTGCGCTGTAGACTTCTCCATTGCCATTGTCGTTGTATCGTGGATCTCCAAACGGACAAGTTAACTGAATAGCCGACCCTTTTTGTCCGCCTGATGATACCCGTGTAATCATGTCAATATCCCAACGGCTTACCCAAACCAAATGATCGGGTGGATCATGGGTATAATGCGTAATGGCCATGTCGGTGCTTCCGTTATAGCCTACTCCCGCAGTAGAATGTCCCGGAATGCTTACCAGTAAAGGTTTTCCGGCATCAATATCATCTGTAAGTCTTGTCCATAATAAGGTGTATCTGTTGACACAATCAAAATTGTATCCCCGTTGGCTGTTTGCAACATGATTCATCCCGTTGTCAATGTTGTATGATTGAGTACTTCCGGTAAGTGTATCTGTTGACATAGCAAGTGCCAGGTCATACTGAAGGTTACATACGTTGTAATCGGTTTCATCTTCGACATCATCATATCTTTGAAAATGCCAACTTACAAAACCTGAATATTTTGATGAAACAAACAACGACCTGTAATCATACCAGGCAAAAATCATAGCAGCAGCAGTGGGACTGCAACCGTAACTCCAGTCATAATAAGGCATACATTCGTGGTAGTCTATATATTTGTCGCAATCGGTTAAGGCCACAAAGCCGTTTTGGTATGAATTCCAAAGTTCTTTAAAATCACCTGTTTCGCAAAAAAGTCCGGTTTTGGCCTTTTTTTTCAATAATTCTGTTTCACTGATAATTCCACCGGTTGGCGATGTGCAGACATACTTTTTTTGGCCGTTGGCGCTCCGCTCATGCCAGGTATTAAAATGGTTAAGGTAAAAAATCCTTCCCTGTTCTACTTTTTCATTTCCGAAAGCCTGATCACTTAAAGTGTTCAATTTTCCGGCCAGGGCAAACTCAGCCGATAAACACTGCGAATACTCCAGCAGCACCGGCATGTTGCTCCGGGCTGAAATCAATATCCGACCAAAATTGTCGCCGCCCCATTGGTTGGTTTGATCTCCATTTGTTCTGAAATATTCGATTTGATTAAACAATTCATCTTTTTGTGGAAATGGTTTCCCAATGGAATAGTTAAACCTCCAGGCTACTATCTCATCGTCAAAACCATAGTAAGGAATGGGTTCGGCGGGATACACTTCGCCCCACAAGGCCTGCGCATTGCGGTCGGCAATTTCTTTGATGGTTTTAAAAGGGATGAGCTCGTAGGCTTGAGCCGCTATCCACATTGGCATTGCGATCATGATGATCAGCGAGAGAAGTTTTGTTTTCATTGTAAAGCTCCTTTTATTAATTAATTATAGGCTGAATAGAATTAAATACGCGACAGTTGCTGCGGTACAAAGCCAACTCAAAAAGGCGAACATCAGATTGGTGCGCCGGCTCAGTTCACCCATCCAGTTGCTTAAGACCAATATCAGCAGTAAAATGATCACTCCGGCAATCCAGGAGAAGTTTGCCTGGAATATGGCTGCAAGGATGAAAATGATCAGCAGTCCGGAAATACAAGAGCCGTCGGTGAGTGGATTTTGCATGCGACAAAACTACTTTGCCGCAGGGCAAATGGCTTGGACGATTGCGATTATTGTTGGGAAAATTGCGACAAAAGCGCTTTTAAACCTGATTTTCCGGGTTGGTGTCGCTTTTCTCCAGGTATTCGTTTGGCGTCATTCCGGATACTATCGCTGCTAGAATCCGAAAGCATCGCTCTCAGCGATCCCATCGTTAAAAGCAATAATCTGGAATTTGCAATACTATCACTCCAAGTGATGCCATCGCATTCTAAAAATGTTGCTTATTTTTGCTAAAAATTATTTGCCATGATCAATATAACTGAAAATAGTTTTTTTAAAGACCCAACCAAAGCTATTGAGCGACTCTTAAAAGAGCATCAAATGATAAAAGTGGTTTCAGATAATAGATCTTTTATCGTGATGGACGAAGATGAGTATAACAATATTTACGAAACTTTGTACCTCAACAGCATTAAGGGCTATCCTGAGTCCGTAATTGAAGCATCGCAGGAGGATATCAAAGACGCCACTGCTTTAAAAGATATAGACTGGTGAATTACAATGTTGTATTTTCAAGGCTGGCTGCAAAGGATGCGAAAAAAATTGCACAGGCAGGACTGAAAGACAAAACAATTTTCCTGTTGGAAATTTTGCAGGAAAATCCCTTCAAAACGCCTCCACCCTTTGAAAAATTGGTTGGAAATCTTTCCGGCTTTTACTCCCGTCGCATAAACATCCGTCATCGTTTGGTTTACGAAGTATTTGAAGATATAAAAACTGTCAGGGTGCTACGCATGTGGACACATTATGATTAGTAACCTGCCCAATTTCGCCTAAAATTTTTCAATGTGGTGGACATTTAAACAATAGTTTACCGAACACTATCACTGCCAGATTCCGATAGTATCACTTGGAGTGATCCTATCTGTAAAAGCAACAATCAGGATTTAGCTATAGCATCACCTGGAGTGTTACTATCGCTTCATGGGTTTGTTGTTCTGGTCCAGGTATTCGTTTGGCGTCAATCCGAAATGTCGTTTGAAAAGTTTGGAGAAATATCCCGGATCGGAAAAACCGAACTCATAAGCTGTTTCTGAAATATTGCCTTTGCGCGATTTGAGGAAATCGGTGGCAAGATTGAGTTTTATCAGGTAAATAAAGTTGGTGGGGGTGGTTTGCAATTCCTCCTGTGTCACGCGCTGAAGTTTGCGGATGGTTACGCCAATCTCATGGGCGAGTTTTTCCGAATGGATATTTTCTGAATAATTATTGGTGATAAAATCTGCAGCTTTTTTCAGCAGGATCTCGTTTGCAGACAATCCTTGTTTGCTGTCTGCTTCCTGCTTTTCGATCAAAATGATCTTTGGTTCTGGAATTTCCTGCCTCGTGGGTAATCGTCGGATTTTTCTCAACCTGAAGATGAGTGATGCAATGATGATCAATGTCAAAACCAGAGCTGTTATGTAAAAAGTTAACCACCGCCGCATTTCAGTACCGGAAATTTTATCCAGCCAGCCAGGCGCCCCTGCAAGTTGCACTTCAAGCCAGGTTTCAGGGTAACCAAAGTCGCTGATGCCAATCCAGTTGAACGCCCAGTAACGCTTCGATTTTTCATCATAAGTAAGGGCATCGTCGAGTGGATAGTCGATATCGTTGCAGCCAATATCCAATCTCATTTTCATTCCTGTAAAAGGTTTAAGCCCAACAGCAGCAAAAGGGATGGCCACTTCAACCTGATAGCCTTTATCTTCAGAAGAATCGCTCAAAGAGCCTTTGTAAATTGCAGCATACTCGAAATAGATGTTTTGTCCTGTAGCTTTTGGGGTAACAATCGTATCCTTCTCCATCAGTTCACGGTCGCCCCGGAAAACAAGACTGTTCCCAGCGACATCTATCACAAACTGGTAATCATTAATATCCATCTTTGCATCGCTGTCAGCTTTGGCATCGAGATAAATCTCAACGCCGTCATTCATGTGGATATATGGGATTTTCCCAACAGGCTCAATCTGAGCAAACAAATGCCGGTCGTCAACCTTGAAAGCAAAATAGAGGTTCGTCAGGTTCCAACAAATCATTACTTCAACAACGTTTTTTGAAAGAGGCGGCCAAACCTTATCATAATCATAGTGTGTATCAAAAAAGGCCATCATTTGACGCCCCGGTGCATTTTGCAGATGGCTGAGGGTGTCTGAAAAAGCTGTATTGTAAGATTTATCCCAATCTTCAAATTGTCCGTCAATTGATATGACCGAGCGCGTAAAGGGAATTGGAATACCTTGTCCTGCAGCAAATGCATGAGTGACAAGTAAAATGACCATAAGAAGACTGAAACGATTGATTCCTGACATGCTGATCTTTTCATCCGGGTGTGCCGGTTCACTTTTTTGAGGTCAAAGATAAAATTATTCCATCAAATCTTAAGTCTTTGCAAATACGAAAGGACAAACAGTTCTTAGTTTTCGGTTATAGCAGCGTTTGGTTTGAAAGGCTAAAAATTTGCCCTCCTGTCCACTTCAAATCAATATTCAGTATATTTGCCGTTGAATTTTAATGAGCTAAAATTTTGTTTCATGCAACAACAAAAGATTTACAAGCCAAAGCATAAGGTGAGGATCGTTACGGCGGCTTCACTTTTTGATGGACACGATGCAGCCATCAACATCATGCGCAGGATCATCCAGGCCAGTGGCGCCGAGGTCATTCACCTGGGGCACGACCGCTCGGTGCAGGAAATTGTGGATTGCGCTATCCAGGAGGACTCGCAGGCCATTGCCATCACCTCTTACCAGGGTGGTCATATTGAGTTTTTCAAATACATGTATGACCTCCTGCACGAAAAAGGCGCCGGGCACATTCAGATTTTCGGTGGCGGCGGAGGGGTCATCCTCCCTGAAGAGGTTAAGGAGTTGCATGAATATGGCATCAATCGTATCTATTCACCTGATGACGGGAGGACAATGGGCTTGCAGGGTATGATCAATGATTTGATGGAAAAATCCGACCATCCCACCGGAAAAGATGTTCATCCTGATCTCGAGAGAGTGAAGTCAAAAGATGTGGTGCACATTGCGCAGGTGATTTCGGCCATCGAGAATTTTCCGGAGAGAGTGCAGGAATTCATGGATCAGGTGAAAAGCAGTTGCGAAAGCTACACAATTCCTGTCCTTGGAATTACCGGAACCGGAGGAAGCGGCAAATCGTCGTTGGTGGATGAGATGATCCGCCGTTTTCTCGAAGAATTTACCGACAAAACTATTGGGATTATTTCTGTAGATCCTTCCAAACGCAAGACCGGAGGTGCGCTTTTAGGAGATCGCATCAGGATGAATTCCATCAACAGTCCGCGGGTATTCATGCGTTCGCTGGCTACACGCCAGGCCAACCTCTCGCTTTCGCGCTATGTGAAAGATGCTGTGTGTTTGCTGAAGATTGCCGGCTTCGACCTGATTATCCTCGAAACCTCCGGCATAGGCCAGAGCGACACCGAGATCATTGACCACAGCGACGTTTCGATGTATGTGATGACACCGGAATACGGCGCTGCAACACAGCTCGAGAAGATTGACATGCTCGACTTCGCCGATATCATTGCCCTGAACAAGTTCGACAAACGCGGCGCCCTCGACGCCCTGCGCGATGTGAAAAAGCAATACCAGCGCAACCACCGGCTTTTTGACCAATCACCCGAGCAAATGCCGGTTTACGGTTCTGTAGCTTCGCAGTTCAACGACCCGGGAACCAACCAGCTATACCAGGCATTGATGAACAAGATCGTCGAGAAGACTGGCGCTCCGCTGAAATCCAAAATTGTGCTTTCCGAAGGAATGTCAGAGAAAATCTACATCATCCCGCCACACAGGGTCAGGTATTTGTCCGAAATTTCCGAAACAGTCAGAAGCTACAATAAATGGGTGTCGCAGCAAAGCAGCGTTGCCCAGAAACTCTTCAGCCTCCGGGAGTCAATCCAAATGGCCAAAGAACAGGAAAGTACAGAACTTGCAGGCCAATTACAGGAGATGTATGATAAAATGTTGCTCAAGCTTGATCCGAAAAACAAAAAAGTGATCGAAGAATGGGCGACTAAAAAGCAGTCATTCAAGGAGGAGATGTTTGTTTACAAGGTTCGTGGTCACGAGATTTGTGTTGAGACCACAACAGAATCACTTTCTCACCTGAAAATCCCAAAGATTTCTTTGCCGAAATATACCGCCTGGGGCGACATCCTGAAATGGAACCTCAGCGAAAATGTGCCGGGTGAATTTCCTTACGCTGCCGGGGTTTTCCCTTTCAAGCGGGAGAACGAAGACCCCACCCGCATGTTTGCCGGCGAAGGTGGACCGGAACGCACCAACAAGCGTTTCCATTATGTTTCTTACGGAATGCCTGCCAAAAGGCTTTCAACAGCATTTGATTCAGTAACGCTTTATGGGAACGACCCCGCCCGCCGTCCCGATATTTACGGGAAAATTGGCAACTCCGGCGTTTCCATCTGCTGCCTCGATGATGCCAAAAAGCTTTATTCCGGCTTCAACCTTGCCGACTCCAAAACATCAGTTTCCATGACCATCAACGGCCCGGCGCCATCGCTTGTGGGCTATTTTATGAACGCCGCCATTGACCAGCAATGCGAAATTTACATCAAAAATAATGGCCTTGAGGAAGAGGTTGAAAAAAAGATATCTGATTTTTACAAGAAAAAAGGAACCATCCGGCCATCTTACCAGGGACAACTTCCGAAGGGAAATGATGGTCTTGGACTGATGCTGCTTGGCATAACCGGAGATAAAGTCTTGCCGACAGAGGTGTATGAGAAAATTAAAAAGGATACCATCTCCAAAGTCCGCGGTACGGTACAGGCCGACATCCTGAAAGAAGACCAGGCGCAGAATACCTGCATTTTCTCCACCGATTTCTCCATCAAAGTAATGGGCGATGTGCAGGAATATTTTATCAAAAACAAAGTCCAGAACTTCTACTCTGTTTCCATATCAGGTTATCATATTGCCGAAGCAGGCGCCAACCCCATTTCACAGCTTGCCTTCACCCTGGCCAATGGTTTCACTTACGTGGAATATTACGTCAGCCGCGGGATGGACATCAACAAGTTTGCTCCTAACCTTTCCTTCTTTTTCTCCAATGGCATTGATCCGGAGTATTCAGTGATGGGACGCGTGGCCCGCCTGATCTGGTCCAAAGCGATGAAACTGAAGTATGGCGCCGACGACCGTTCACAAAAACTGAAATACCATATCCAGACTTCAGGCCGTTCGTTGCACGCGCAGGAGATTGATTTTAACGATATCCGCACTACCCTGCAGGCGCTTTATGCTATATACGACAATTGTAATTCACTTCACACCAACGCTTACGACGAAGCCATCACCACTCCCACCGAAGAATCGGTTCGCCGCGCCATTGCCATCCAGATGATCATCAACCACGAGTTGGGGCTGGCCAAAAACCAGAACCCGCTGCAAGGATCGTTCATCATCGAAGAGCTGACTGAACTGGTTGAAGAGGCCGTCTTGTCAGAGTTTGATCGGATTACTGAACGCGGCGGCGTGCTCGGCGCCATGGAAACCATGTACCAGCGCAACAAGATCCAGGAGGAGTCGCTGCACTATGAATACATGAAGCACACCGGCAAGCTTCCGATTATGGGAGTAAATACATTTCTGTCATCCAAAGGCTCGCCCACCATCATCCCGGGCGAAGTGATCCGTGCAACTCCGGAAGAAAAAGAGTACCAGATCGCCATGCTTGAGCAGTTGCATAAAACATACGGAAAGGAAGTTGCTGAGCACCTGGAAAAAATGAAACTCGACGCCGTTCACAACAAAAACATCTTCGAAAGCCTGATGGAAGTGGCGAAATACGCCTCGCTCGGCCAGATTACCGATGCGCTGTTTAAAGTGGGCGGGCAGTACCGGAGAAATATGTGATTTGAGCTTTTTTTTACTTTTGACAATTCAAAATTTTGAAATGATTTTTAAACTTGAGCCTATATGCTGACAAAAAAGATTTTAGTGATTTATCCACAGGTCAACGATACAAAGATTGCGATTTTTCAGAACACGAGCTGGGTTTTCTTCAAAACCATAAAATTCAGCAGGGATGACCAGGAACGAAAATGTATGTCAATTCTTGAACAGGAGATTCCCCGTACAGAGCAAATTTTGAAGGAGCTGAAAGAGAATGATATCGAGTTGAGTGAAATTTCAATTATAATGGGTCGTGGCGGTTTGGTAAAACCCATCAGGTCGGGTACATACGAAATCAACGAAGCCCTGAAGGATGACCTTAAGAAGTGTCATCACATGCATGAAACCAATCTCGGTGGTTTGATTGCCGACCGCATTGCAAAAATGATCCCCGGCGCCAGGGCTTTAATGGCCGATCCGGTGGCTGTGGATGAGCTGGACGACCTTGCCAGGGTAGCCGGCCATCCGATGTTCCAGCGCAGGTCCATCTTCCACGCACTCAATCATAAGTTCGCAGGAAGAAGCTATGCCAAATCCATTAACAGGAATTATGAAGATCTGAACCTGGTAATTGCTCATGTCGGCGAAGGGGGCATTTCCATCGGCGCCCATAAAAAAGGCCGCGTTGTGGATGTTAACCAGGCTTATGACGGGGATGGACCTTTTTCGATGTCGCGCTCCGGGGAATTGCCCTATGGCGATCTGATCGAAATCTGCTACAGTAATAAATACGAAAAAAATGAACTCCGCCGGATGCTGATAGAGAATGGCGGCCTAAAAGCACACCTTGGCACCAATAATGTCAACCTGGTTGAAAGCATGATTAAAGAAGGCGACTATAAATCCGAATTGGTTTTCAGGGCAATGGCTTACCAGGTCGCAAAAGCTATTGGCGCCATGTTCGTGGTGATTGATGAAGAAGTTGATGCGATAATTTTATCAGGAAATATTTTCCAATCCAAGCTGTTTACCGACGAGGTTAAAAAACGCATTATCAAGCTTGGCCACGTGGTCATCTCTCCTTTTGTTTCGGATATGGATGCCCTTGCTGACAATGCCATGATGATCCTTAAAGAAGAAGTACAAGTGTTACATTACGAATAAATCGAACAATATGGCACATTGGTTAGAAGAAGCGGAACGGGACGAAATCAGGAAAAAACAGAAAACGTCCAAAGAAAGCGCTAAAATTCAGGACAAGATTTTTAATATTGAGCAGAATTATATATCCAATAAGGAGAAATACGAGCAGTTTATCGAAATGGTAAACGATCTGTGCGAGCGGGCCAATTCGCTACCTGCCGAGAAGCGTGAACCCTGGAAAATAATCGAATTCAAGGCTAAGGAATCAAAGTTAAACAATCACCTTTATCATGCCTCTACTAGTGAGGGATTTGATAAGACAGTCGCAGTAAAATCCTTCCCTTTTATTAAAAACCAGCATTACAAGCATGTGCACAGCATCTTTTTCAGTGTTTCTAAAGAATTGGGGATGATCGAAATTGAGGTGAAGGATGATTACCTGGCCAAATCGCGGATGAGATCAGATGACAGCAAAGATACTGCTTTGCTGGTTGATGACGGACTAAAACGCGTTGACATCGTTTTCAAATACGAAATGGATAAACTGGACAAAGACCTGGCCTTCAAAATCCTCGATTTCCTGGTGTTCAAATCAGACTTCAAAGCATTGCCTTTTGGCGAGGAACATTTTAAGTATGATAAATACAGGTAGATTTCTAAAAATATACCTGCAATTAATCCCTTGACTATAAAACAAAAAGCAGTCAGCAATAAAGAGAATCTTGATTTAATAGTCTCTATTGCCCACTGCTTTTTGTTGACAGCAAACTGCCTTTTTTTTTACTTTCTTCCCGACAACTCCTTAGGTATTCTTCCTGACTTGATGGATTCAGACCTCAGCCGTCGCCCGACAATCCGCTCCAGTACGTTTCCGATTTGCAGCACCTTGTCAATGTCCAATCCTGTTTTAATTCCCATTTCATCCATCATCACCACCATGTCTTCGGTGGATACAAGGCCTGCCAGTGACGGGTCTTTGTAATAATAATCACCGGTGCCGGCAACAGGCACACCATCCACAAAGTTAGCAGGCTGACCACCAAGACCACCTAACGACGCTTCGTAGTTGGTCATTCCGGCCTGAAGTGCTGCCAGTACGTTGGCCAAGCCCCAGCCGCGTGTAGTGTGGAAATGTGCGATTTGTTTGTGTGGATTGTCCACCGAGTCGAGCAACATCGAGAAATACTGATACACACGGTCAGGGGACGCAGAGCCATCGTGATCGGCATGTTCAACATCTGTGGCGCCGATATCGAACCAGCGTTTGGTAAATTCGATGGCTTTTTTCATTTCGGTTGGACCTTCAATCGGGCAACCCCAGATCGTGCTGACCGTACCATTAACTTTCAGGCCGGCATCCACTGCTTTCTTCACCCACTCTTCGCTCATCTTCCAGTACTCTGCAAGATTTAGACCCGAGTTTTTCTTTTGATGCGACTCGCTGGTTGACACCATCAGCAAAATACGATCAGGCCCCCAGCCTTCCTGTTTTGAAATAATCGCGCGCTCCACAGCCCGTTCACGAATGGTAATGGCGGTGAGCATCACGTCATTAATCAGGTGTTTTACTACTTTGCTTTTCCTGATCAGTTTGAAAAGTTCGTCAGCATCCCTGAATTGAGGCATACCTTTCGGATTGCCGAGGTTGGTGACTTCGAGGTGCTTGAAACCCGCAAGGATCAATTGTTCCAGCATCCAAAGCTTTGCTTCGGTGGGGATAAATTTTTCCTCATGCTGGAAACCATCTCTAACTGTAATGTCGCCAATAACGACTTTTTTTGGATAATTCATAGGATTTATGTTTTTATTAGTAACTATTTCTTTATGTAAAATACAGCTATTTAATTCGTTAATCCAAAATTCCGATATACTGGTCGAGTGATTCGGGATTTTTCAGCGCATCGCGGTTGAGCACCTCCTCGCCGTGAATAATCTTTTTTACGGCCACTTCCACCTTTTTGCCATTCAATGTGTATGGGACATCATTCACCTGTTTTATGATTGCCGGCACATGGCGCGGACTGCAACTGCTTCTGATGTTGTTTTTTATCTTTCCGATCAGTAGATCGTTAAGCAAAGCGCCCGGATGAAGTTTCACAAATAATACAACCCGTTCATCGCCCTGCCAATGCTGCCCGATAATCACCGAATCGGCGATCTCCTCCAGGTTTTCGACAACACTGTAAATTTCCGCAGTTCCAATCCTAACTCCACCCGGATTGAGGGTAGCATCCGACCGGCCATACATCGTCACGCCGCCGTGCTCGCTGATCACAACGTAATCTCCGTGATGCCAGATGTTATCATAGACCTCGAAATAGGCTTTATGGTACTTCCTGCCATCCGGATCATTCCAGAAATACACCGGCATGGATGGAAATGCAGTTTTACAAACCAACTCTCCTTTTTGACCCACCAGCGATTTGCCAAAATCATCAAAACAATCTACATCCATTCCCAATCCTTTGCATTGTATTTCTCCGCGATAAACAGGTAACAAGGGATTTCCAAGGACGAAACAGGAGATGATATCCGTGCCGCCGGCAATTGACGAAAGCTGAACCTCTTTCTTCCACTCGCGGTAAACATATTCAAAACTCTCGTTAGTAAGTGGTGAGCCCGTGCTGGTTATGGCTTTTAGCTTTGGGAATGAAGAAATTTCTTTGGGTTTTACGCCGGCATCTTCAAGGGATGCAATATATTTTGCACTGGTGCCAAAAATGGAAATTCCCAGCTCATCAGCCATTCTCAGGAGCGCATCCGGTGCAGGATAAAAAGGATTGCCATCAAAAAGTACAAGTGTTGAACCAACCGCAAGGCTTGAGACGACCCAGTTCCACATCATCCAGCCGCAGGTGGTGAAATAAAAAATGGTGTCTTCGGGTTTCAGGTCGCAATGCAACCGAAGCTCTTTCAGATGCTGGATCAGCGTGCCACCGGCAGAATGCACGATGCTTTTGGGCAGTCCGGTGGTTCCCGACGAGTACATAATGTAAAGGGGATGGTCGAACGTAAGTTGTTCAAAATGCAACCCGCCATTTTCCATCGCTCCAAATTCTTCCCATTTCACCGCATTTTCGATCGCTTCAGTTTTGCGATTCCCTGTGAAATCAATAAGAACCACCTTTTCAACCGAAGGCAATTTTTCAAGGATCCCTTTCAGTTTTTCCTGAGAGTCAAACAATTTTCCGTTATAAAAATAGCCATCAGCAGCGAAAATGACTTTAGGTTCGATCTGGGTAAAACGGTCAAGCACTCCTTTGATCCCAAAATCGGGAGAAGAGGACGACCATACAGCTCCGATGGAAGCTACGGCCAGCATGGCGATGATGGTTTCAGGGATATTCGGCATAAAACCGGCTACGCGATCGCCAACACCAACGCCCAGCTTTTTTAAACCATCAGCGATTCGGGCAGCCTGGAGGTAGAGTTCCTTTTGGGAAATTTTCCGGTCGGCGCCGGCTTCCCCTCTGAAAATAATCGCTGTTTTGTCGCTGCGATACCGGAGAAGATTTTCGGCGAAATTCAATCTTGCACCTTCGAACCACCTTGCACCGGGCATTTTGTGCGGGTCATCCACCACGCTTGTGAATTTTTCAGAATAAAGAATTCCAGAAAATTCCCAGAAGGTACCCCAAAATGCTGCCGGTTGCTCCACGCTCCATTTGTGAAGGGTCGGGTAATCAGCTTTTTCCAGATCGTATTTTTTAAATACTAACTGGAGAAACTCATCCATCTGCGATTGCTTCAGGGTTTCGGGGTGAGGCTGCCAGAGGAGGTGATGGTTCATAGTAACCTAGTTTTATGAATTGAATTGGGTATTTAATCCTTCTTTTTGAAATAAAACATTTAAGAAGTCATCATGGGTAAGAAACACGTCAACTCTATTTTTTGCTGAGAGACACGATGCAAGTTGCAGTGCATCCAAAGTTCTCAAGGTTGTTAATCCATACTTAGAAAATAGATTTTGCGCCATTTCTATAAGACCTGTGTCAGTTTTAATCCAACTGAATTGCATTTTATCACTCTCGAAACATTTTATCACTTCTTTGGCAATTTGCTCGTCTAAATTCTTCATGCGTACTTTTTTCCAAACGGCTGAAACGAATTCAACTTTGGCTATTTCTGATAAAAATATTTCAGAAACATTTTCAGAGATCAACCGAGAAAGCTTTTCACTTTCAACTTCATAATGGTAAAGTTTTACAAGGGTTGAAGTATCGAGGAAAGCTACCATCGGTCAGTTCTCCTTTCATCAATCACCAATTCGCTCAAGGATCCTTTACAATTCTTAGTTAACTCAAGAGACCTTTGAAAGGAAAACTTGCGTTCGGGGTGTCTTTTTGTTTGATATTCATCATAAAACACCACCAAAACCTTCATTGGCTCGGTAAACTTAACATTGTCCGGAACCTCAATAAATCCGTTGCGATAAACTGTTTCAATCGTTAATGGTTTCATGTTCGATGATAATTAGTTTAAAAAAATCTATTTAATTAAATAACGCTGTTAAATTCCAATAATTGGAAACCACTGATAGGGTTTGAAACCCTGTCAGGGTGATTTTTATTCTTTCCAGCCAACGGTTCGGTGCGAGCCATCACAGTAAGGCTTATTCCTGGAATGGCCACAACGGCAAAGGAAAGTAGGATCTGTGACGCTCAACTCTTTGCCATTTGCATCAAGCAGTTTGAATTTTCCTTTCACCATGTAAGACCCGTTTGGGGAAAGCTTTACTTCAACATTACTTTTGTCTTCCATCGTTCAATTTTTTAAAAGATTATTTTAAAGTGATAAAAACCAATTATTTATGAGGTTTACTGACTTAATTATTTTTCCACAATGCTCTTGCAGGAATTTTTCGGAAATGGGTTTATCCGCCGGATACTCCATTGCAGCTTTCATTACTGCTCTTCCATCGAAGTCAACGTAGGCAATCCTCACCGTAAGTTCATCGGGTTGACGGCCAAAATCCTTTCCCGAAAGCATCGCTACTCCGGTAGCTTTCAGAATAGCATCACACATCTCAACCGAGGTATAAATGTCGTTTTTGATAAGTTTCTCGCGGTAATATTCAAAATTAGGAAAAAGGTAAAAACCCCCTTCCGGTTCGGGAAGTGTGATGTTGTTTTTTTTGAGCAAATGTGCCAGGTGTCTGCCAAGGGCGCCTAAAATTTTGCGGGCATAAACAAGATAATGCTCTATCTCCGGCCCCATCTGAAAAGCTGTGATGGCGGCATATTGGATGGGCGCCGAGGTGGCGGTGTAGGTTTCGCTGGCTACCGAACTCATTGCGTTGAGCAGCCACCGCAGCGATGTTGGGAAGGTGAACGTTCCGAGCCTCCAGCCGCCTGCGCCGCACCACTTGCTCAATCCGCTGCTGATGATTGTGCCTTCCGGGTAAAACCTTGAAATTGAAACATGTTGACCGCGATGATGCAGCAATCCGTAAATCTCGTCGGAAATCAGGATAACTTTGTGTTTACGGGCAACGTGTGCAATTTCCCTGAGCTCTGCAAGGGTATAAGTTGCACCGGTAGGGTTGTTTGGATAATTAAGAATGACAACTCTCGGACGGTCGGGGTCGGCACGACAAATAATCTCCAGTTTCTCGGGAGTGAGCATCCATTTGTCTTTTTCAAGCGTAGGGACCCACGAAACGGGTCTTCCGATGATTTGTGCCTGTGGCGAATAAGAAACCCAGCTTGGTGTTGGAATCACGAGATCGCCATAGTAAACCAGTTGCAGCAGAAAGATCAGCTCTTTTGACCCCGGTCCAATAATCACATCATCAGCCGTACATTCCAAACCATGAGCTTTCCAGTTAAATTTAGCGATCGTTTCGCGAAGCGGGTAAAGTCCCTGAACAGGCAAATAGTCTTTTTGAAAAGCGTTATCCTGCAAAGATTTAACAACCGAATCCGGCACCGGAAAAGGGGATTGACCCAATCCCAGTTTGAAAACCTCTTTCCCTTCGCTGATCAGTTGCCGGCTCAGTTCATTAATCGCCAGAGTAGCTGACGTTTTCAAACCCCTGACGTTCAGGTTTAAACTTGTTGGTAAGATACCGTTGTTATTGCTCTTTGACATGAAAGTTATTTTTAGCTACAATCCCAGGTGTCGCGAAATGACCAAACGCTGGATTTCTGAAGTTCCCTCACCGATTTGCAACAGTCGCTGATCACGGTAGATCCTTTCGACATCGTAATCCTTCATCAGGCCGTAACCACCGTGGATTTGAACGGCTTCGTCAGCCACTTCTTTCGCAATTTCGGAGCAGTAAAGTTTGGCCATTGCAGCTTCTTTTCCGAAAGGCTTGTTATTGTCCTTGAGCCAGCAGGTGCGATAAAGGAACCATCGGGCATGTTCGGTTTTCATGGCCATGTCGGCCAGTTTGAAAGCATTGATTTGAAATTTGGAGATTGCTTTTCCAAACTGTTTTCTTTCCTGGGCATATTGCATGGCCAGTTCGAAAGCGCCTTGTGCAGCTCCAAGCCCCAATGCAGCAATAGAAAGCCTTCCATTGTCGAGAGTTGAGAGCATGATCTTTGAGCCCTCTCCTACTTTTCCGAGCAGATTTTCCTTAGGTACGCGGCAATCGTCGAAAAACAACTGGGCGGTGTCCGAAGCGCGCCACATCATCTTTCCATGCATTGGTGTGCGGGTGAACCCGGGAGTTCCTTTTTCGACAATAATGGTAGAGTATTCTTTTTTCCCATCCTCGAACACTTTGGTAACGGCCTGAACGGCAGAGCCAACAGAAATATCTGCTGAACCATTGGTAATAAATATTTTTGAACCGTTGATTACCCAATCATCACCATCCAACACAGCAGTAGTTTTTGTTCCGCGTGAATCGGAGCCGGCATCGGGCTCGGTAAGACCAAAACCCCATAGCGCTTCACCTGTGCACAATTGCGGAAGGTATTTCATTTTCTGTTCTTCGGTGCCATAGTAATAAAGTGGCCCTATCCCAAGTGAATTATGTGCTGCAAGGGTAGCGCCCTGGCTGCCGTCAACCCGCGCTATTTCTTCAACGGCAATGATGTAGGACAACGTATCCAGCCCTTGTCCGCCGTACTTTTCGGGCAAATACATACCAAACAGGCCGAGGTCGCCCATTTTTTTGGTTAGATCAACCGAAAACTGGGCTTTCTCGTCCAGCTCTTTTGCCACCGGCCTGATCTCGCGCTCTGCAAAATCATGCACGGTTTCGCGGATCATCTTGTGTTCGTCTGATAATTCAAAATTCATTTTCCCTAATTTTTTGTTTAAAACTGAAAACTATTCCATTTCAACCAATGTGGTGGAGGAGTCAACCATATCGTGAACTGCTACCAGCACTTTTTTGACTTTGGCATCTTTTTTAGCAACGATGTTGTTTTCCATTTTCATGGCTTCAACCACTACAACAATATCCCCTTTAGCAATCATGTCGCCTTCTTTAACATTGATTTTGAATACCCTGCCAGGCAACGGTGAAAACAATTTATTTCCGGCGCCTGCAACGTTATCATCTTCGCTGGCAATTTCCAGTTTTGAATCCAGCAGGTCGTTGCGAACCATCAGGAAATCCTGCTTGTTGATGGTAACTTTAGCCATCCCGTGCTCGCCTCCCGAAATTGAGGCTGCGTAGGTTTCATTGCCGATTTTGAAGTCCACTTCCGTTTTGTCAAGTTGCAACAATTTGGTTGTAGCCTCAAATCCATTGACTCCGAAACGATAATCGCCATTGAAAGCTTTATTGACTGTTACCGGGTAATTCTTGTTGTCATAGTTAATGCTGACCGTTTTCATCGCTCTCCAGTAACCAATTGTTGACCAGATGTTGTTTTTCTCCTGTTTTTCTGTCTGCTCTGTAATGGATTGATCGTTTAAGCTGAAAAGCAGGTAGGCAATCATGGCAACAGGGTAATCCACCTGGTCTTTGCTATAGGAGGTTCTGTTGATACTTGGTTTTTCGTTCACGGCAATGGTTGTTTTTGTTGATGCTTTGGATTTTGCTTTTTCAATTTCATCCTCAAACCTTTTTTTGGCAAGGCCGGATTTGTAGTCCCGGTATTGGGTTTCGTGCATGGCAAACTCAAAAAGCTCCTCGTCATTTTCGCCAAATTCCCATCCGTTTTCGATCATTTCCCTGCGGTATTTATCCAGCACGTCCGGATATAAATCCTGTGGAACGCCGGTGTAGAACTCCCGTTTCTGTTGCCTGGCCATCTCGATGATTTCGGGCGCCAGGGGGCCGGGCAATTTTCCAGCCCGCCCGAGAATCATAGCCCAGGTATTGTCGTCCATCATCGAATACCGTTCCTCGCCTTTGGTCAATTGAACAATATTGAGCAACGCCACATTTTTTACATACTGGCTGAATGGCGTGACCAAAGGCGGGTAACCCAGCATTGGCCATACATAAGCTACCTCGTCAAAAAGCTTAACGAGCAGTTCATCTTCGGTGAGTTCGGATTGCCCTTCAGCTTTCAGCGACATGTTGATCCCCTGGTGAACGCCTTTCAGGTCGGCCATCAAACTACCCATCATCCCGCCGGGGAGGCCTGACTGAACAAGCAATGAAGATAAGTACCTGTTTTTTGGGTCAATGAAAAACCCCAGGAAATCATCCATAAAACTTTGTGTCAGCGCCCTGGCTTCCATGTAGGCTTTCATGTTAATTTCGGGTACATCAAAGCCGGCGTCCTGCAGCATGGCCTGGATGGTAATCACATCCGGATGTACCATTCCCCATGACAGGGGTTCCATGGCAACATCCACATAATCGGCGCCGGCTCTGGCTACTTCAAGCATGGAAGCCGTTGAAAACCCCGGACCTGAATGTCCGTGGTACTGTACAACAATGTGAGGGTATTTTCCTTTAATGGATTTGACAAGTTTTCCCAATTCTGCCGGACGACCGATACCCGCCATGTCCTTCAGACATATTTCATCTGCGCCGAACTCAACCGCCTTATCCACTACACCCATGTAATATTCAGCTGTATGTAAAGCTGAGTGGGTAATCGAAAGGGCTGCCTGCGAAATCATACCGGCTTCCCTGGCATATTTGATCGAAAGCTCGAGGTTGCGGGGATCGTTGAGACCACAAAATGATCTTGCAATGTCGGTGCCCTGCGCCTTCTTCACTTTGTACATCAACCTTCGCACGTCGGCCGGAACGGGAAACATCCGAATCCCGTTTAGTGCCCGTTCAAGCATGTGAGTTTGTATTCCGGCTTCGTTGAAGGGTTTGGTCCATTCGCGAACTGCAGTGTTTGGATTTTCACCGTAGAGCAGATTCACCTGTTCAAAGGCGCCGCCGTTGGTCTCGATCCGGGAAAAACAACCCATGTCAATCAATACCGGAGCTATCTTTTTTAGCTGGTCAACCCGTGGAACATATTTTCCAGAGGATTGCCACATATCGCGGTAAACGAGGCTGAATTTTATTTTTCGTCTGGCCATAGTTGCTATTTTAGTAATATTAAATCGTTTGCGTCCAGTTGGGAGGACGTTTTTCGAGAAATGAAGCCATCCCTTCCTGCCCTTCTGTTGAAGCACGAAGTGAGGCAATCAGTCGGGCTGAGTAATCAATGGATTCGTCAAAAGTGAGTTTGTTATATAAATCGAAAATCAATTGTTTGCAGGCTTTCATGGCTTCAGGTCCGCTGGTCAGCAATTGCTTTATTGTTGAGGTAACCTGCTCTTCAATTTCTTCGGCGGGAAGTGATTTATTAACCAAACGCTGCCATTCGGCTTCTTTTCCGGTAAATCTTCTACCGGAAATCATCAGGTCTCTGGCAGCAAACTCGCCAATTCGTTTCACAACATAAGGAGAAATGGTTGCCGGAGCAATTCCGAGTTTCACTTCGGCAAATGCAAATTTGGTGTCGTCGGTGCAAAACACGTAGTCGCAGGCAGCGAGTAGTCCGTTGGCGCCACCAATGGCAGCACCCTGAACCACAGCTATTGTAGGCTTTTGGCAGGTGTAAATCACGTTGAAACATCTGGCCAGTTTCAGGCTGTCCTGGTAATTTTCTTCAAAACCAAAACCGGCAATTCCTTTCATGTAATTCAGGTCGGCGCCGGCGCAAAAGGATTTGCCACGTCCCCTGAGCACCACAACACGGACATTTTCATCATCATTCAACGCCTCAAAGCACTCGATGATCTCAAGGATCATTTCAGCATTCATGGCGTTGTGCTTGTCGGGCCGGTTCATCCATACCGTTCCAACCGAATTAACCAGTTCAAATTCAATGTTGTCAAATGATTTCATCACATTTTTTTTTGAAAATTTCTATCAAAGTCCGTTCCTGTTACATCCTGAAAACGCCAAATTTCTGATCGGCAAATCTCTTGTTCAACGACATTGAAATACCCATTGCTATCACTTTACGCGTATCAACAGGGTCAATAATTCCGTCATCCCACATGCGGGCGGTGCTGAAATAAGCTGAGCCTTCATGGTCGTATTTGTCAATAATGCTTTTGCGCAGCGCATCAATTTCTTCCTGTGGCATCTCCTTGCCTTTGGCAGCGTATTGTTCCTGTTTAACGGTGACCAATACACCGGCAGCCTGCATTCCGCCCATAACCGAAATTTTGGCATTCGGCCACATAAACAGTAATTTTGGATTGTAAGCCCTGCCGGCCATCCCATAATTTCCGGCGCCAAAAGAACCACCGAAAATGACCGTGAACTTGGGAACATTGGCATTGGCCACTGCATGAACCAATTTGGCGCCGTCCTTGGCTATCCCTTTTCGCTCAAACTCTTTACCTACAATAAACCCAGTGATATTCTGAAGGAAAAGCAATGGGATTTTCCTTGAAGTACACAATTCGATGAAATGGGTTCCTTTTAGCGCAGATTCTGAGAAAAGAATTCCGTTGTTGGCCAGAATCCCCACAGGAAAACCCATGATTTTTGCAAAGCCCGTGATCAGCGTTTTACCGTATTTTTCCTTGAACTCGTGGAACTTACTGCCATCCACGATACGCATGATCACTTCTTTGGGATCAACCATCTTTTTCAGGTCAACCGGAGCGATGCCATACAATTCTTCAGGATCATAGAGAGGCTCCTCAATGGGAGACATGTCGAGAACCTGGCGGGGGTTCTTGTCAAGATTTTCGAAAATATTTCGACAAATCTGAATGGCGTGAATATCGTTTTCGGCCATGTGGTCGGCAACACCGGAGATGGAGGTATGCACCTCAGCGCCGCCCAATTCTTCGGGTGTCACCACTTCGCCGGTAGCAGCTTTCACGAGTGGAGGGCCGCCAAGGAAAATGGTTCCCTGCTTTTTAACAATGATGGTTTCGTCGCTCATGGCCGGAACATACGCCCCGCCTGCTGTGCATGAACCCATCACGATGGCAATCTGGGGAATGCCCATTGCTGATAGCTGTGCCTGGTTATAAAAAAACCTGCCGAAATGGTCTCTGTCAGCGAAAACATTGGATTGTTCAGGGAGAAACACCCCGCCGGAATCCACCATGTAAACGCACGGCAGGTGGTTTTCCATAGCAATTTCCTGTGCCCGCAAATGCTTTTTGATGGTTTCTTTAATGTAGGTTCCGCCTTTCACCGTGGCATCGTTGGCAATGATGATGGCTTCCCTGCCATGTATGACTCCTATTCCGGTGACGATTCCTGCCGAAGGATGCTCATTGTCCATGATGTTCAGAGCGGCCAGCGGCGACAATTCAAGGAACGGCGTATTTGGATCAATCAGCTTGTCAATCCTTTCGCGGGCCAACAATTTACCTCGCTCCTTGTGCCTTTGCACTGCTTTATCGGCTTCCCGGTTAATGGTTGCATCGCTAACCCGCTTAAATTCTGATAAAAGTTTTGTAAACTCTTCTTTATTCTTCCTGAACTCCTCGGAATTCACATCAATTTTCGATTCTAATATAAACACGGTGAAATGGTTTAGTTTGAGTACTATAATTTAGTTCAATTGCTGTAAAGCTTCGAATTGTCCACAAAAATAAGGTATTCTTTGATTTTTCCGTCTTTCATTTTAAATGTATTTGCAAACCAGCACGGATAAGTTGAACCATCGTGCCGGGTATAGGTTACCTGGCCATTCATGGCATAACCGCCCGGAATTTCCCAGGCTTCGATCTGGTCGTGACGGGTTCCTCTGATGCTCTGAAAAAACCCATCAAGGAACGGAATAATGTTTGCTTTTCCTATCACTTCCGGGTTGTTTGAAAATCTGAATACGGCATCTTCGGTCATAAAATCTGCGAGCCCTTTTGCATCGCTGTTATCTACTGCTTTAAATACTGATTGAATGAACTGTTTGTATTGCATAAAATGAATCAATTTTTAATGATGTTAAATTTTCCGAAATCTAAAATTTTTTGATTTTCGGAGACCTTGTAATGGTAAGTCCCCGACGAATATTTAACAGTATTTAAGATAATTGGTTCACCTCTCCAAATCAATTCATCCATGACCTGGCCTGTGGTTGAATAGATATTAACAACAACTGGATCAAGACTTTCAGCCCTTTTTATTGTGATCGTAATCTGGCTTGCGGCAGGGTTGGGATAAAAGGTTGCCTTGTTGGGTTGTACATATGGTTCATCATTTAACTTAGTCCAAACCAGCCATTCATCAAACAATTCCTGTAACACATCAATTGGTTCCACACCATAAGGCGTTGATGGCACAACCAGGTGACACCAGAAGTCTCCCGGCAAATCCCCGGGTTTAGCCACACTGATGAAAGCTGATAGCGATGATGTTCCCTCGTTCATACAGCGTGTATCAGCTCCCGGGACTTTAGCCCCTTGTAATGCAGCCATTAATTTCTCGGGTAAAGTCCCCTCCGTATTCAGAAACCCGGATTCAATGCTATCCAGAATCTGCTGACCGAGGAGAATATTCCCCTGTATGGCATAGTTCGGCCCGACGATGTGATTTTTGTAGTTGAGGCAATTTGTTCCGGTAAAAGCAGCACTTCTCGGACTACCATTTTCATCTACATCTACAATCCCATACTGCCTGATTTGTGGATTATTCTGGACATCGTTGGCCACGAGCCAGGCAATGATTTCTTCAGGCGACATTCCTTCTACCATCCGGTTGTGGGCATTTTGCTGATTCGTGGCATTCCAGTAAGATTGGGTATGGATGGAACCTCTTCCCGGGATAACATCGCTGATGATCAAGACCCCGCCGGGAATGGCAGATTCGTCGATGCACGATGCACCGGCGCCTCCTATTTCACCTGTGACGGTGTCGACAGCAACAATCGAAAAAGTGTCCTGAGACTTGGCTGCAAAAAGAAACATGCAAAAAGAAATCAGAATTAACAATCGCATTTTTAAATTCATAGTGATAGGATTATTTTTGGTAAAAATAAACAGTAAGTTCACTCAAAAAGCATCTTGAGGATCTTTTTAACAAAATTTAATCGGGAAAGAAGAATTGGAAGCCAACCTATGAAAGCAGTTTGAAAGTTTACAAAAAAGAAAATTGCACATGCTTGCCATTGAACTATCAATGGATTATTGCATGTGGTTGAATCAATACATCAACAAACAGGTGGCAATTTTCAAAAGAACAGGTGTTGTTCCCTGAGCAGGTCATTTACCGTTTTTACCGGGTTAAAGGTAATGATCGGGACTTCCACAAAAACGGTGATCCATTTAGCCATTGCACCGTTCCATAAGCCTGGCAGCTCCTGGGCTTTCAGGTCACGGCCATCTTTAGATTTGATGGAGATAAAACCGGTTGAAGGATCAACATAGTTTCGAAGATCAAACGGATTGCCTTTGTAGTCTCTGACAGCACACACCAGGTCAACAGGGTTGAAATGCGTGGCCTCAGATGCAATCTTCACCTGTTTCGGATCCTTGATGTTGACCTGCGACGACTCAACAACCTGTAGTGAAACTTCGCCATTTTCATGCTTAACCCAGAAAGGTCCACCACCCGGTTCACCCTCATTTTTTACCATACCACACACCCGTATCGGGCGATTCAGCCGATCAAAAAGATAGTCGCATTTTTCAGCAACACTCATCCTGTCGAAATGCTCATTAAGTTCAATCATCAATTCTTTTACAGCAAAGGCAATGATTTCGTTCAGTTCGACAGCGTTCACCTTCTTTGTTTCAAGGATTCTGAGCCAGGCATGTGTTTTTTCCTGTAAAGTCATCAAAAGCCCTCCAATTACCCTTTTATACAGGTAAGTGGGTTCCTTAAGACGATCAGGAACAACGTTATCAATGTTTTTAATGAAAATAATATCCCCCTTCAGATCATTCAGATTTTCGATTAAAGCGCCATGTCCCCCGGGACGGAAGAGCAATTTACCATCGCTTTCGCGGAAAGGGTTGTTTTCCAGGTCAACAGCTATCGTATCAGTTGAGGGCTTTTGCTCCGAAAAAGTAATGTTGTACCGCACATTGTAGGATGATTCATAACCCGATTGTCTCCGCTCGATAAACCCCAGAAATTTTTCCCGGTGTTCGGGTGATACGGTAAAATGTATCTTCACATTTCCATTTTCATTGCGTGCGTAATGTGCTCCCTCAACAAGATGTTCGCCAATGGCCATCCGTGAAAATCCATCGTATTGGTGAAACATCAGCAAACCCTTTGGCAGATCGGCATAACCAAGTCCTTTCTCTGTCAGCAGATAGGTCACTATCACATCATATCTCTTTTCTTCCATCAGGTTCGAAAATTGCAGTCCGTCTTTTTCCAGTGCAGCTTTTAAATCCCGGATAAATGCAAATTTTTTGAGATGTGTAAGGAAGAAATATACCGAGTTAAAGCTTCTATCTGCCTCGAGACGGGCAATTGCCGCTTCACTCCCATCATACCACTCGAGGAACTCAAAAAGGTGCTTGAACATCCGGCTGGCCGCTCCTGAAGCGGGAACGAACTTGAGAATATCACGTTGTGGTGAGTTTGCAATAAAATGGTCTTTATACTCATCCAGTGATGGCTCGTTAAAAACATGAATACCGCGTCCTTTGCTTGCCGCAGCAACAAGGTTGATAAATGGAAATCCGTTGATAAAGTTTTCGATCTGCTTTTCGATCTGTTTAACGGTCATTCCCCTTTGCCTGATTTGTTCTGTATCTTTTTGTGTGAGCATGATTGAATGTCTTGATGTTTGAAAATTGCCATTGCAAAACTAAACGATTTTTTTTGGTAAAAAGTAATGTACTTAAAAATTAAATTTTACTTTTGCAGCCCAAAAATGAGCCCAGGTGGTGGAATTGGTAGACACACCAGCTTGAGGGGCTGGCGCCTTCACGGGTGTGCAAGTTCGAATCTTGTCCTGGGCACTTATAGAGCCTCGCAGATGATGCGGGGCTTTTTTTTCAAAATTCACCCATTAGTTGCTAACCCGCCCTAACTGATCGCATTTTCGTTATCACCTATTAGTGCCTTTTGCCTGCTTACTTTTGCCAATTGCCTTTTGTCTGTTGACTATTGCCAGCAAAGTTTTCTTTCTAATCCTCAAAACCCTCATTCATGGCCCTTGTGTTTTCATTGCTGAAAAGCTGATAATGCAATACCTTCAATGCATTAACAACCCTGAAGCCCCAATGCGCTTTAAACAGTTGCCTGATTTCCCAAACAGCAGCAACTTTTGCATCCCGCATCGGCTTTTGATAAAGAATCACGAAATCTTTCATGTCCTGGTAAAGATCAGAAAGGTTATCAGAAAGACTTCCTTTGACCAAATCATTGTGCGGATTGTCATTCTCCACAAACCAATATTCATCATTGTTTCCAAACTTCTCACGCAATTCGTTGAATACAATCTGCCACTGTTCCTCAGTAACAAACTTCTCATTCATTTCATATTCTTCTTCCGGAAGTTCGGGCAATACCGACCCGCGAACATAGAGCAGCGGTAATGCTTTATGGAGATAATCCCTGACTTCATCAAGGGTATATTTATGAATATCCTCAATGAAAACACAATATTTGTGTGCCACCGCCAGAAACTCAAGCACAAACGGGGAGTAAACCGGTTCCTGTAAAACTTCTTCCTTTTCCATATTTCTTAGTCTGATTTCTATTGATTCAAATTTGCAAAGCAGATTACTTATGTGTTAATGATTCTTCTATTATTTCTTTCAGAACATTCAAATCTATTTCCTCCAACTTTCTGATGTAGAGACAACCCACACCGGTCTTATGCTTTCCTAATTTATGAAGCTTTGAATCATGTTCTTTGATATTCATGGTAAGATATAAAGACAAATTTGCTTTTCGGGGAGAGAAACCGATAATGAGCCAATCAACTTCTCTACCAGTGGCTGGGCTTTTGTATCTCTTATTTCCGAAACCGATGATTGAACTGCCCCACATTTTTGGCTTTTCTCCAGTTGCTTTTTTCATCATTTCCAAAATTGCAAAGCTATCTTTGCGTTTTTGTTCATCCACCAAAGTATTTATAAAATCCTCAACGTTTGCAGAGGTTTCCTTTGTTTTAATATCAGCCAGTTTTGATTTTTTTTCAGCCATTTTTTATCAATTTTAATTTGATTTGCATAACTTGCATGAGCTGGAGTGTTCAAACAATTTGTTTAAATGTTAGTTGGACACTCCGCTCATCGCAACAATTGTTTTATCTCTATGTCTCAAAAAGTGATCAGCAAATTTTCTCCTGTGACTTAGTAATGTAAATGTACAATGACGCTTAACTCAACATTCCAACTTCATTGAGCACTTTTAACCTCCTGCCATTTTCGCCTTGTAACCCTCTTTAGTCAGGATTTCCATTACTTTATTTCTGACTTCACCCTGAATAATTATTTCTCCATCTTTGGCTGAACCTCCAACGCCACATTTGGTTTTTAATAACTTGGCGAGATCATTCAAATCATCCTCATTTCCGGCAAAACCGGTAATCAGTGTAACAACTTTTCCTTTTCGCTGCTTCCGGTCGAGCCACACCCGAAGGTTTTGACTATGAGGGGGCAAGGTTTCTACCTGGTCATCTGCTTCATTTTGCCTGATCAAATCCGGATTGGTGGAATACACAAGATCTCCGGCGAGTTTTTTGCTTTTTGACATGTTATTTTCTTGCAAAAGTAAGTAAGTTTAAACTGCTGAAACAATTTGAATGGCGCTTAAAATTTAATAGTGCTGACCTGAACTGCCCGCCTCACATCAAAATCAAGCATGGCGTTGATCAGCATAAAATTACGAAACTTGCGTAAATCATTTATTGTGATTTCCCTGGAAGTGACATGATGATTATCCAGTAGCCGCTGCCGGCAAGTGCCTGGAAGCAAAGGATGATCCGGAGTAACCCAGATACTACCGTCATAAAGTAGAATATTGCTGTAAGAAGTGTCGGTAACAAGGCCATTTTTCACAATCAGAATATCATCACAAGCTCCTTTATGTGAAAGAAGCTGGTTCAGTTTACTGCGGTTGGCAAATTTAAAGGAATAATCCACTTCATCATCTTTGACAATTTTAAGGGTGTTAATCCGGCGGGGAAAGTATTTCTCAAATTCGATCTTTTCAATAGCCTCACTAAAAATTACCCGGCATTTGTATGTTCCTTTTTCAATCCAGTCAGGAATGGCGACCAAGTCTGTTAAAACAGGGGTTTCCGATAAAGGGAAAAATTCCTTCACCGTCCGTTCCATCCGCTGTTGGTGGTATTCCAGGTGTTGCAATACACGGTTTTCAACCCTGATTGTTTCGAGAAATTGGCACATAAATTTTCTGAATTAATTCTTCGTACTCTTTTTCAACAACGCTCATCGATGTGATTCCTCCGCCGCTTTTAAACCAAAGTTGACCATTTTCATTTTCGATAAAACGGATCATAACAGCACTGTCAAGGTTCTCACCATCAAACACACCGAAAATTCCTGTATAAAATCCACGTTGGTAGTTCTCCACATTCCTGATAATCTCTACTGTTTTTTTCTTTGGCGCCCCCGTTATGCTGCCGGCAGGTAATATTTTAAGCAGGATTTCGCCCAATTGAGTTTTATAATTCTTCGGAAGAGTTCCACAAATCCTTGAGCTTAGCTGGTACAAATCACCTTTATGGGTCTGTAAAAGGTCTAAGTATCGGAATTTCTCGACAAAAACATCCTCCGAAATCATCGCCAGGTCGTTGCGGATCAAATCAACGATCGTGTTGTGCTCTGCTGTTTCTTTCACATCACCGAGCAATATCTCATCTGCAAAAGGGATTGAAGCGTCAATTGTTCCTTTCATCGGACAGGAAGATATCACCCCATCCTTAATTTCAACAAAGGTTTCCGGAGAAAACACGACAAAATGATGATCAAGGAGAAGTTTGTATTTTGCGTTGCTTAAAAGAAAAATATCCCTCAGGTTCAGTGATGTCTCAAGCAAACTTCTGAATGTAAGATTAATCAGGTAAGTGTTACCTTTTCTAATCTCTTTCTGCACAGCATCAAAAGCAGAGCAATAAATGGCAAATTCAGGTGGAAAGAAATTAAAATAGAAATCCTTTTCAAATACCGGATAAGTTCCTTTTAAGGGATAGGCAGGAGTCTGGAAGCAAATCCCTTCAGGCAATTCATCTAAAGGAAATACTTCCGGCATTTGCAAATCATAGTCGGTGATAAATAAAAAAGGAGTGCCGGTTGTGGCCAGTTTATTTACTTTTGAAACGAAATTAATAAGCGATTTTCCCACTGATGAAACTATTGCTGGTTGACAATTACGACTCCTTCACCTACAACCTGGTGAATATTCTGCGCAAAAGTAAACATCTCAGCATTGATGTGCAGCAAAGCAGGGATGTTCGGCTGGAAAAAGTAAAAGATTTTGATAAAGTCCTGTTTTCTCCCGGGCCAGACGTACCTCATGAATTTGACATCATGGCACAGATTCTTGCAGCCTACCAAAACAAAAAAAGTATTCTCGGAATTTGTCTGGGTTTTCAGGCCATCGGGCTGTATTATGGAGCAAAGTTGACAAACCTGAATACGGTACATCATGGGATCAGTGTCAGCATTTCACCCTGTGTACCTGTGGACAAATTATTTAAAGGGATCGAATCACCATTCAGCGCGGGATTGTATCACTCCTGGGGAATTACAGAGGAAGCATTCCCAGCAGCAGTAAGGATCACAGCCAAATCAACCGATGGACGCATCATGGCATTAACGCACAGGGATTTTGATGTAAGAGGGGTACAGTTTCATCCCGAATCTGTAATGACACCTGAAGGCAGTAAGCTGCTCAGGAATTGGATCGATTTGTAAACCTGCCTGTTTCCAAAACCCAAAATAAAAAAATCAGTCCCGCTAGTTTAGCAGGACTGATCGTTTTGAATGTTATGACTTAATTGTTATCCGGTGCTTTTTCGCTGTTCTACAGGCTAGCAGGCGTTGCGATTTTTATTCCGATATCAGGAATTCGTACAATCCTTTCTTGTACCAATTACTCACCGCAAGTGTTACAGGTATGCTTTGAACCCTTCACCCATGACAAACAATGAAAAGCGCCGGCAGGAAATTCCACATATAAACGTGCAGACTGTTGATGTTTCCATTTGAAGCCTGCACGTTTAACGGATGATTTCTATTCGGCCAGTTTTCTACGCATACTGTAAACCTTCCTGCCGCCATAAGCTGCGCCAAGAGCAATTAAAAGTACAATCCCCTCGCCAACAGGTGCAGAACCACCAGGAACGGTTGGGTCAGTCATTCCATGCCTGGGAGGTGGCGGTGCTTGCGTTTGGGCAATACTGACAGTAGCTATGCAAAAGAATGCCAGTACCAGAAAAATGCCGATGATGTTATTTTTTATTCTTTTCATATTACGATAAAGTTTATTGTTTCAATTTCAATCCTGTACAAAACATCAGGACAGTTGAAAACAGTGTTAACGAATCAGTAATTTGTGCGACTCAATACCCTCTGTGGTTCTAACTTTTACAATATAAACCACATTATGTCCGGGAACGGTAATCGTGGCATCTGTTGCATGAACAGGTGTACGTGTAACCAGTTGCCCGAGTGTATTGATCACCTCAACATCTAAAATCTCACTGCTTCCTAAATGCTGTATGATGATTTGGTTTTGCAAAGCATAAACCTTTGTAAGTTTTTGATCAATCACCGGCACTGATGTAGCTCCATTGAAATGCAGGAAGAACCTGTTTCTGATCTCTCCCGGTTCAGCAATTTGTGCTACATACTGTGAAGTGGTTCTCAGATTTGTAAATTTATTGGCCAGGCGGTCTTCCAGTGTAATGACGGCAGCCGGGTCAAAATTTTCAATCAGTTGAACATCGAATGTATAATTTCCGGCAAAACCGGCGTCAACACCTAACGCAATTTCATAGGTATCGGTTTGGTTGAGCACCGGAAGTCCCTGAATTACAAAATCACCACCCTCAAGCTCACTATAAAATGCGAGTCTGGAGCTGATTTTATATTTTTCAGCATCGGTTCTGTCCATTCCCACTTCAGCTCCTTCCATAAAAGCTACAAGGATTTCGTTGTAATCTTCCTGAGGTCCTGTAACACTTAACCAAATTCTGTCACGGTCTTCCTGCTCTTTATAGAAGTATGAATCATCTGTTACGCGCATATCATTCTCAAAAGCAATTGGTATAACAGCATTTTGATTGAACGGAGTTGATTTCACCTGTAAAATAAATCCTTGTGAAGGTGCAATAATACCTGTTGGTGCATTAGGATTGGTACCACCAACTCCTGGAGCAACTCCAACGCCGCCGGCCAGAGAATAAGTAGCGTAGTCATCACGATCGCCCTGATAATCTGCGGCTTCGTCCCAGAAATATAAACCAAACACTTCCGGATGCGCATTTAAGAAAGCATCACCATCCAGTGCTGCAGGATAAGGATTTCCGACAAAGTTAAAACCTCTCTGGTTCCAGAATGGTGAAACAGGGCCCGGTGTGTAGGTAGCTTCAAAAGGCACAGTACCAACATTCAACTCACCAACAAATTCCTTGGTGTAATCGGCATCGCTGTATGCCACTGCATAGCCTTGACCCGGAGCCAATACTCCAACCGGAGCATTGTAATTCAGATTTATCCATTCACGTGTGGTTTCCACCCACTCGTAAAAATCGGCAAATGCCGGGTATGGTGGTGCAGGCCAAACCTGGAACAAGGAATATGGCGCCATCTCAACAGGTGAAGATACATAGTGGTATTTTCCCTGTGAAAGGAAACGCTCAACTGTTGCAGGAACATTGGCATTGTTGTGAATCAGGTAACCTGTACCGGAAGCATCTGATTTAATTCGCAATGAACCAGATGATTTGATATAAAGGTTATTAATTACAACTTTGGTAGCTGTGGCAATTTCAGCAGCAACACCAACCAGTGCATTGTTAGCTGCTCCTGGAAGCTGATGGTAAGCCGGGTGAGTATTTGCAACAGTATTGTTCCAGTTAGCTGCAGTAGCCCAATCAGTTCCAACACCAATGTAATATCCTGCCAGTTCAAAAAGAGGGTCTACAGCATTAGTCAATGTTCTGGAGTTAATGACACTTGAATTTGCATTTAACCTGTAGTAAAGACCACCATCTTCATAATATGGACATTCGATTACATAAACCTGATCTGCTACAAATTCCAAGTTCAGTGGAACATCTGCAAAATTATTCAGAACAGTACTATTATCTGCAATGCTTAGTCGAAGACGGAAAGTACCAATTCTCTTCCAGGTGTTATCATCAAACAAAGTAGTCTCTTCATCAAGTCCAAGTGGATCAGTGACCCACTGCAGAAGCGTTTGATTTGAAGTAAAATTCGTTGAAATAGGAATTATTCTGCTACCCGATAAATCAGAAGTGCCATTAACATAAGTCAAAAAGCCATTCCTGATTCCTCCTCCGTTCAACATTGCAGTATTAAAACTGAGTTGCCATTGAATCGCCTCAATTGCAAAAGGTTCAACGGGATCAGATGTGTTTCTCAAACGCACATCAAATGTGAATTCTGTTTCATTTACTTGAACCACGTTGGTTAACTCCATTTCATAAGACTTTTGGGCAAATGACTGGAGACCCATGATAAGCAAAAGAAATAAGATAGTTATAATCTGTTTCATATCAAAAAATTTTAAATGATTACGGTGTTACTCTTATTACAAAATTCAGCAAACCAGTTTGAACCAGTGTACGATCAAGAACATTTACAGTACCATCAGCATTTGTGTCTTCAATCAGATACCCTTTTTCAAGAGCTAAAAGGGCTGATTGTACCAAAGAACGATCTGCAACATTGATAAATCCATCCTGATTTACATCGCCGGCAAAGATAGCAAAATTTCCATCAAGCAAATCTTTTTGATTATTTCCGTAAGCTTTGGATAAGGCATCAGTGAAATCATAGGTTATAGAGCCGCCAAACAGCACTGCTGTGGCACTGACTGTTTCGAGATGATTACGACTTTTTATGGTGATATAATACTGATCACTGAACATGGATGGAACCAATGCAAGTGCCGTCCCGTCAGTATTTAGTTCAATATCAGATTGCGACCACACGATCGTACCGTAGTTGGAAGCATCGTGTAACTCCACCGTAATTAAATCGGCAACTGTTCCGGAATATTTATCAAACGGGCTCACGCCATCATGATCCTGGGCTTTACGCATCAGACCTCCGCCAATGTACAACCCCTCAAGGAACACTTTAAGGTTCACTTCAGTCACGGAATTCACAAAACCATCAACCAAGCCCACGGGTACCGGGGTTGCATTGATATAATGAAGCGATGTTTCCGGAGTGAAATTAACTTCAGCAAGGCCGGTCAGAAAATCGAAATGGATCGTAATCAAATCGCCATCAAGGATAGAAAGTGCGGAGGCACTTGTCTTGATAAATGTCAATGTTCCAGCAAGCTGGTCAACACTGACAACCCATCCTGAAAACTGATTGGCTGTGTAACCTGTGTAAGTAAGCTTTTGGTTATTGAAGCTGATGCTGAGTTCAATTGAACCCACGGCAGCAGCAGACAAGCCATCGGCGACCACCGGTACATCAACCGGATCCGGAATGACCAGGTAACCTCCCGGCGGATCAGGCAATGGAATGGAATCGGCCCCGGTTGTGAAAACTTCTGAGATGGTGAGCGTACCGACCGGAGACAAATCCGGTGAAACACTACCATCTACATAATCACCCGGCACTACTAAAGAGGTTCCATTAGGTGTTGTAATTTCACAAAAGTCAGTTAAAAACTCAAGGTCGGTAGTGAAGCCACCAAGGTAATCAAACTCCAGTTCAAGGAATGTACCGTTGATGTTTACCCCGCTGACACTTGTCCACACTAAAGCAAGCACTGAACTTCCGCCATAATTAGGGTTAATGGCGATATTTGACCCATTAAATGCAACTTCAAGAGGGCCGGAATAGGTCAAAACATCTCCATCATAATCAATGCGAATAGTAACAGCGCCCACATTATTCAAACCGATCAAATCCAGATTTACGGTAACCGGACCAGGTCCGGAAACAACGTCTTCAAGAGATACAATCGGTTGGGACATTAAAGGAATGGCAAACATGATTGCCATGAATATCTGTATTATTTTCTTCATCATATTGTTATGTTTTTACGTTTACTAATCTTGTTTCATACATATCATCTTGTTGTTGGTTATTTTATCAACACCTTAATCGTCTCAACAGTTCGGTTCTCACTGATCATTTGCAAAAAATAAATTCCGGTATCCAGGCTTCCAGTACTTATCATTCCAGTGCTATGCAAGGGATGCTCTGAATAAACAACTTCTCCAACAAGATTCACCAGTTGCAAGTCAAAACCTGGTTCCGGTAAATTTACATCAAAATTCAACACCTCTTCGCAAGGATTTGGAAAAACCCTGATCGCATTTGTATTCAGTGATCCGTTGTTTACAACTGTCAGGGGAGAAACTGTGAGTGTAACAGAATTGCTGTTCACTGCGCAATCCTCATAACTTACATTGCATCGGAAAGTATAATTGTTGAATGCCAGTGGAACCTCTTCAATAGTCAATTCGTGTGTGTTTACTCCAGTGTAATTAGCAGTGTTCTGGAGATCAATCCATACACCATTCGCATAATGTTGCCATTGAAAATCAGGTCCGCCGTAAAGCATATTTATTACAAACTGCGCCTGTTCACCTTCGGTTACGGTTACCGAAACCGGTTGTTCCGAAATCTGAAGTACAGAAACCAGCAGGCCATTCTGATAAACAACATTCGCGATTACAGAACCTGATGAGTTGGCTACTTCGCATTGATCAGTAAAAACAAGCGATGCATTGCCTTCATAATAATCCAACTTAAGGTCGAATAATTTGCCTTCAGCTATATTCAATGCCGAAAGGCTCGACCATGTAATGGCAATTCTTGATGTTTGATCAATAAAGTTGGATAAAGGTGCTCCTCCCAGCTGAACATGAGGATTTTCTATTGAAACGAATTCCACAAGTAATGTATCGATAGAAATGAAAAATGTAAAAGCAGCAACATCATTAAAATTGGATACATTCACAGGCAACAGGACACTACTGTTTTCACAACGGGGTTGGGCGCCGATGGAGACAGTGTGCTGGCCAAAAACTGACCAACAACCGAACATCAGCAGCAGACCCAGTATAAAAACCGGATGGCCATTTACCTGTATGTGAAATCCTTTTCTCATCAATTATTTGTGATTTAAACCAAAAACAAAAGTTCAAATAGAATAAGGTGTGCCGTAATCCGGCACACCTTAATTATATTTGTCTTATCTGATCAAGATCATGCTGTTGTTGGATGAGTAGTCGTTACTTTCACCCTTAACTTCCAGCTTGTAGTAGTAAACGCCTGGGCCGTTGAGGTCGCTGCTTTGTACAGTTACCTTGTGTGTGCCTGCGCTTTGGTATTCGGTGACAAGTGTCTTCACAACCTGACCCATCTTGTTGTAGATCACCACACTTACTGCTCCGGATTCGGGCAGGTCATAAGTAATGGTAGTTGCATCCCTGAATGGGTTGGGGTTGTTAGTTACTGCAAATGTATTGATTACAGGAGCTTCAGTGCTGAGGCTGCTGGCCTTTAGGTTAACACCTTCAACAACCTGTGCACTCCTGTCAGCCAGTTCGGTGAAGCCGGTGAGTTCGAACAGACGGGCATCTGCAGAAATATCACCAATTACACGAACGGTAATCATAGCAATTGCATCTCCTTCGTTGAAGTTGATCCCTTCAAGTGCTGACCATGCGATATTGACAATGCCCTGTTCGTGATTGAAATAAGCATTGTCTTCACCATAGTTGGTTGCTATCACCTCGATCAGGTCGTTGCGATAGGTCATACCGATACTAATAGCGCCAAGGTCTGCAAAATGATCAACAACGATCGGGATGGTTACTTCCTCACCCTTGCTTACCGCAGTTACACCTTCGTAAATGAGATCCAGTTTTGGTTCAGCTTTGAAACCGCCATACACCGGAACATATGAACTGTTGATATCACTAACAGCATCATAGTAGATGTTCAGATAGCGGTAACCCAAATCAGGATAGTTTGCCAAAGCATCCAGATCATTGAAATAATAATGCTGTCCGGCAAATGAAGAAGCTATATATGAATACATATTAAGTTTATCGAGAGCAGTCGGGATTTGAACACCAAAAGTAGTGTTAGTGTTGAAATCGTCCTCATCCACGAAAATACCGGCCACCTCAAAGTTGGGTTTGTCGTTCGGATAAACCTGGATCAGGCCAATTGCACGGCGCTTTGCAAGCAATGCATCGAGACCTGTTAAGGTTCCATTGTAATTGGCATCGGCTACATTTTCGTTGTATGGAGCGTAAGGATAATCAATGTGTGCCAGTCCGGGGAATCCGCTGATGTCGTTGCCAATGACCATGTGTTCAACCAACATTGCATCCGTAGCATTAACTCCATCCCAGTTGTTGTAAGTCCAGTTATTGGTCAAAAATCCATCTGAATAAATTCCACCACCATTATTCCATTCTTCATAATACCCACCATCCCAAACAAGTACTCTGTAATCAGCATTAGGATCAAGGTTATAATCGAAAGCAAAGGCTGCTTCATAATACTCATCGGTAAGCAGGGGATGTAGGTCTTCACCATAATACTCCTCTACCTTTTTCACCTCTACGGCACCATAATAAGGATCATCAGATTCTAAATCAAAGTCCGCACCAACCAGCGAAACGTAGAAGAAATCAGGAACATTCAATCCATAGTAATTAGTCATAAACGGCGAAGGCATCGGTGTTTCACCGGCATTGTAGTATTTCACCTGGCCTACGAGGAGGTTGGGGAGAATTTCAATTGTGATTGTATAAGTATCGGAGCACAAACCATTGTCAACAGTTACGCTCAATTCAACTTCATCGTAAGGCAGCGGATCGTCCCAGATAAAGGTGAGGCTGACAATTTGTGCTGACGGATCGCTGATTGATACTGCCATAGGATCAACAGCACTCCAGGAATAGGTTGGGAAACCAGGCTCACTAAGATTAGGTGCAGCCACCGAATAGGTTTCAACAGCTCCGCTGAACACACTGGTAACGCCGCCAATTCCTTCAACTATTGTGTAGAAGGTAATTGTAACTTCATCAACGTCTTCACAGATGCCATTGGTTTCTGTCCAATAGAATGTATAAACACCACCAACATCCACTGTGACTTTTGTTTTGGGATCAGTGTCATCTTCGAAAACAACATTACCGGGAGCGGGTGTTTTAGTTGTCCATTTCCCTGTACTTCCAACTACAGAATATGTTGCATCCAGATTGTATTCAAGGATATTGAAGCATACATAATCATCTAAACCTGCATCAGCATTTGGATCGTCGAGGAAAGTGATCACTACCGATACATCAGAAAGACATCCCTCAGTTGATTCAACTGTGCCGGTAAATGTGTAAGTCCCCGGAGGATAATCACCATTAATCATGAGATATTCCGGATATTGTAAACCATCATAGAGGAAATAATCTGATCCGGTTTTCTCCAGGAAGAAGATTGGTTCATCACCATTGATGATATCCCACATCGCCAATTCCCATCCTTGAGCATTATTTACACCATCAACCCCTTTTGCAAGCCACCATGCCCAATAAGCTGGGTCGGTAACTTCTTCGATAAAGAATGGATTGGGGTAATTTGGTTCAAGGTCAACAGCAACAGTCAATGAAGCAACACCTATATAATAATAATCAACATTGTCATTAATACATGCGGTGTAACCATTGGCTAAATCGCCATCAATTGGCATAGGATCGCTCAGGTCATCATATTCGGAATAGAACAATTCGATTGCTGAAACAACTGGCTCGGGATGAACTATAATTGAAAAATTATAATCCTCCAGAGATGTTGAATGACATCCTTTATCATCATATAAATCAAGGATGCTGAACAAATAGGTGCCGGTTGGGAAATTAATCAAATCATAGGTCCACGTACCTGAAACACCTGACATTATATCTGTCTGTGTTCCGAAAGGTGAAGGCCCTTCAATTTGCCATTCAACAGTCCAGGGAGCCGTACCTATAACGCCTTCAATCGAAATAGTAACTTCATCATCATAGCAAAATTCAATGACAGGGTTACCCGTAACCGGTTCGTCATTCACCTCCACCAGAGCTGTTGGTTCAGGATTTATCGTAATAGTAAAGGTGTAACTGTCCAGTGAGGTTTGTGAGGCTGCACACATGTTATTATCCACAAGGCTGGTTACTGTGAAAGTATACAGACCAACGGGGAAATCCAAAAGGTTGTAAGTAAAGGTTTCGGAGACACCGGTCATATAATCGTTTTGGGTCGGAAAACCAGAAGGTCCTTCAATCTGCCATCCTAACGTCCAGTCGGGTTCACCAACTACACCGGCTACATAAATATCAATAACTTCATTGTAACAGAATTCGAAGTCTTGTCCGGATGCAGAAGTTCCGTTTACTTCGATTTCAGCGGTAGGTTCGGGGTGAACAATCAGACTCATCCAGTAATCGGCCAAAGTTGTAGCGGATGTTACACAATTATTTCCATCTGTTATAGAGGTAATTGTCAGGCTATAGGTTCCAACGCCCAGCGGGAACATATCCGCCTCGAAATATTCTATATCACCATCACCATCCACAGAGCCTGTACCATAGAAAGGATAGCCAACTCCGCCACCAATTTTATCAATAGTGAAAGTGAAATCCCAGTTAGGTGCACCAACTGTGCCTTCGTAGCTGAGCTCTATTGTTTCATCATAGCAAAATTCAAATGATTGTCCAAAAGCCAAGGCTCCGTTAACAAAGAAGTCCATTTCCGGTTCCGGATGAATGGTCAGAAATGCCAGCCAGGGATCAAGGGTGGTTGGAGAGCAACCGTTATTATCAACCAATGAATTAAGGGTTATGGTATAGGTTCCTACGGCAAAAGTACCTGGCCCAAAAATAACATCACCAAGGTCACCCGTAAAGGTGCCAGTGACAGGAGTTACCCCATCGTCATACTGATATTCCAGTGTAAACGGAGGCTCTCCGGCCCAAACATGCGATAGTGTAACATCAAATACATAATCGTAGCAATATTCAAATGAAGACCCGGTTTCGGCAAGAACACCATCAAATGAGAAACCAATAGCAGGCTCAGGATTTACAATAACTTGAAATGAATCGCCTGCGTAAGCATATTCTGTACCTTCAAGATAGGCAAAATTGGTTACCTCAACATTATAAGTCCCTGGTTGCACATCATCAATCTCAAATCTCCAGGTATCAGTAGCCACATGGCCCTGCAAAGTAGTCTGAACACCAGTGTTGGGGTTAGTAGGGTTTAGGTCATTTGCAAGCATTGCAGAGAGATAGAGTGTGCTGTATTCGGCAGACAATGTATAGCTTCCAGCAGGATTGTTATTGTAGAAAATATCAACCACTGTACCAGCATTAAGAGGCACATCAACTTCAATAACAGCATCATTTTTTACCCGACTATCCACGTTGTAAATAGTAGGATAACCAATTTCATATTCGAAGGAGTAAGGAACATTCCAGCATGTTTCAAAATCTGTTATGTCAACAACAGTAGCATCAGCGAATGTTAGTGTGTATGTTCCAACTTCAAAATCCGTGTAGCAAACATCAAAATCAACATATCCAAGGACAGTGATCGTAAAAGGGATGGTAACAGGATTATCAATTCCTGCAAAAGTAAATTCAAAACTATCTGTCAACCCTTCTTTTGTGATAAGGTTGGGTGGTGCTATTGAAAGTAAGTCATAGAGAAAGATTTCAGTTGCCCCACCAATATCTGTCGGAGCACTGTTGAGAAGGTTCGTTGTTCCGCCATCAAGAGAAACTTTAATAAGTTCAGCACCTGCAGGAAATCCGCCGGGGATATCCATTCTCAGATCAGCCACCACCGGTCCGATAACCGGATCGTTAAAAATGCTGTAATTAACATTGTCTGGAATATCATAAGTCACATCAAAAGGTAAGATAACTGGGGTTTTGGTGACTGATTCGATTTCGTAATCAGTAATGGTGATATTAGGATCACGTACTTCGAATAAGGCAACAACAGAAATCGCAGTACCGTTAGCACCCATAACCAGATCAATAAAGTCATTGGTTGATTGGTGAATGAAAAGAGGATCTCCCGGGGGAATTGGTGGTCCAAAATATGGATTGGAATAATCCCACAATGTTACCTGGTGACTCGTGATCTGACTGGGAATTACTGTTCTCAGTCTCATCAACTGACCTGCAGCAAGTGTTAAAGTTGAATTTTCAACAGGTCCCTGAATGGTTGTAACTGTTGTTCCGGAACCACGGTCAAAAACTTCTACACGCCCATGACACTCAATTGTCAGTCTGAGCTGTGTTTGGGCAAAAGCCGAACTCAGCCCTACAAGCAGCATTACCATCAGCAACGCCACTTTTTTGAAATGATTTTCGTAAAATCTGCTCATAATCGTAAATTTTTAAGTTAGTAATTAAATAAATAAATTGAATTGTTTGCTCAATTGTTTGGAAAACTGTTAATGAATTGAAATTTGAGATGTTTTAAAATCTATGTGGGTTAAATGGTGATTTAACAGAATCTCCCGGCCAATGGCAGGATTATCCAGCCGGCTGTGAGTGAGAGGCAATTCCTTGCGTTGTGTTGAAGCAATGGGCAAGTTGCAAATGGCATCAGCAGGAAACAGGTTCCCTGCTGCAAAAATCGGCAGTGTTGCCGCATGGCGCAAGCGCAAAGAATTACGCATTGGAGAGAGGGATGTTGACGTACCGGCGGCCGACAAACCACTGAATAATACCAGCGAATCGTTCATGACGCCTGAAAAGTGATGACTTTTGCTGAAAGCGGCATGGCCAGACAGCAAGGTCAAAGCAGTGACAATCAATAAGTAGGTGTAAATACTGATCATTTATTAGGTAAAATTTGTCAAAGCAAAAGTAAATAAAATTTGAAGCGAAGCAAATCTAAATTGTTAAAAACCTGTTAAATTGATAATTTTTAACAAAAAAAATATTTGTTCTATTAAGCCAAAAACAGCAATTGATCAAAATTCGTGTTGTCAAATTTACACCAATCCGTTGGTTTTGTTGGACAATTTCGTTTAATTTAACGTAATTTAACGGGATCGATCCTGCCGGTTAAGCAGTCATTCATGACAAAAAGCAGGCTAACTTGTTGTTTTGCAGCCAGGTTCAGGGATGCTTGACGAATCACGGCAAAAAAAAGGAAATTGACGGGTTGGGTCATGAAGATCGGACTTTTATTACTTGAAGGTGAGAAATTAGAAAAGAACCAGGTCATTTTCTACCGGTGGTGGTAAATCTTATGAGTAAATTCAGCAGATTGGAACTCCTGAGGTTACTTTACAACGACAACCCCATTCCCAAACCGAAACGGAATAACAAAGTGATTATGATAGCAAGCAGGATGGGAATCTTTTTTAGCCTGAAACTGTCGCGGTGGCGGGTGAACTGAATGGACTGGAGTTTCTCCATCCGGAAAAATACCGAGATTACGATGATTACCAAGCTCAACAACACAAGGGTATCGATGTATTCAAATTTGGCCTGGTAAGGTATCTTGAGGATAAAAATGAGGATGTTTCCGATAACGAACGGAATAATCAATTGAGCATAAAAGAAAGGCTCGACCTGCGACATGCTCGCTCTTCGCAGGTAGATATTCAAGGAGATCAGGATGTTTTTGGCTGAAAACTGGCCGATCACAAACAGCATGATCAGGCCAAAGATACCGATGATTACCCTGAACACCATGGGGATATTCATGTAATTGAAAAAAGCGCCGGGCATGTAGTTGATAAAAGCCCCAAATACGATGTCACCAAAAAAGAGGGTGTAGGCAATCAGGTAAGCCCACAGCAGGAAAAGTTTGCCATGGCCGGAGCCTTTCCTCACGTTCTGGTACATCACCTGGAACAACACGCCGAAAAGCAAAGCGAGCAGTACACCTATAAAGAAAATGAGTACAACCGGTTCGAGGGTCCAGGTAAAATCTTTACGGTCGAGATCAAATCCGTAATGGTACAACGTTCCGTTAAGTCCATAGAAAACCTTGGCCATGACCATCGAAGTAAAATTGATCACCGTAATCACAAAAATATAGGCCAGCATGAAGTAGGCCGTTGAATTGATGGTGATAATCAGGTTTTTGTTTGGTGTAAGTTGTGAAGATTCAGACATTGGGTATTGGGTTTTTAATGAAAAATCTGAGGACAAATGTAGGAGATATTTTTTAAACCCCTCAATTTGGACATTTATTTATTTTCGCCACCGATTTAATCATTTGGATTTTCATTAAAAATACACCTATTATAATATGTTAAGATTTTCAGCACTTGAGAAGGTTTCGGAACGGAAACCGATAAAAACAGAGATTCCCCGCGGGAAGATCTCCGATTATTTTGGCGAACTGACTTTCAACGATGCAGCGATGCGGGAGTACCTGACATCGGAGGCTTACAGGAAAGTAAGAAATGCCATCGAAAAAGGGGAAAAAATTGACCGTCGTGTAGCCGACCAGGTAGCAGCCTCGATGAAAGCCTGGGCCATTGGTAAAGGGGCAACCCACTACACCCACTGGTTTCATCCTTTGAGTGGCGCTACGGCCGAAAAGCATGATGCCTTCATCAACCCGGTGGACGGCGGCAAAGCGATGGAAAATTTCAGGGGCAACGAGTTGATTCAACAGGAACCGGATGCTTCGAGTTTCCCGAGCGGTGGCATCCGAAATACATTTGAGGCACGCGGCTATACAGCCTGGGACCCAACCTCGCCTGCCTTTATCCTCGACAATACCCTTTGCATCCCCACCATCTTTGTTTCCTACACCGGTGAATCGCTGGACTATAAAACACCGTTGCTGAAAACACTGGCTGTGCTGGATGGCGCTGCTACCGAAGTTTGTCATTATTTCGACAAAGATGTGAAACGTGTAGTAGCCACATTGGGATGGGAACAGGAGTATTTCCTGGTGGATTCGGCGCTTTTTAATGCCCGTCCCGACATGATCCTTACCGGAAGGACGGTGTTTGGCCATTCGTCTGCCAAAGATCAGCAACTCTCCGATCACTATTTTGGCACCATTCCGTCGAGGGTGATGGAGTTCATGAAAGACTTTGAATATGAATCACACCGTCTCGGGATTCCTGTCAAGACAAGACATAACGAAGTGGCGCCCGGCCAGTTCGAATGCGCCCCGGTATATGAAGAGGTGAACCTTGCCGTTGATCACAACCAACTGCTGATGCACCTGCTGAAAAGGGTTGGAAGCAAGCATAATTTCAACGTCCTGCTGCACGAAAAGCCCTATGCAAGAGTCAACGGATCGGGTAAGCACAACAACTGGTCGTTGCAGACCGACACCGGGATCAACCTATTGTCGCCGGGCAGCGACAGCCGGTCGAACCTCAGGTTTCTCACTTTTCTGGTTAATATTCTGAAGGCGTTGCACGAACATTCCGATCTTATCCGTTCAGCCATTGCCACTGCCAGCAACGATCACCGGCTTGGCGCCCATGAAGCACCGCCGGCTATCATTTCAGCCTTCATCGGCACGCAGCTCACCGAAGCCCTCAACCAGCTTGAATTGCAAGGTAAAGTAAACAAAGGAGGCAGCCAGGGCTTGAACCTGAACATCCCAAAAATCCCTGAGATTCTTCTTGATAATACCGACCGTAACCGTACCTCGCCTTTCGCATTTACCGGCAATAAATTCGAGTTCCGGGCAGTGGGATCATCCACCATCTGCTCAAAAGCCATGACCCCGCTTAACCTGATCCTTGCAAACCAGTTAAAAAAATTCAAAAAGGATGTTGACCATCTGATCGGACAAAAAATCCGCAAAGAAGACGCCATCCTCAGGGTGCTCAGGGATTACATCGCTACAGCCAAAAACATTCTTTTTGAGGGAAACTCATACAGCGAAGAATGGGCAGAAGAAGCTGCCCGCAGAGGACTGTCGAACATCACTGCCACTCCTCAGGCGCTGATCAAAGCGTTCAACGATAAAACAGTCGGTCTTTATGAAGAGGAGGGTGTCCTGAACAGGCGCGAACTTCATGCCCGCCATGTGATCAAAATGGAAAAGTATGTCAAGCAGATCCAGATCGAATCGCGGGTAATCGGCGACCTGGCTACAAACCACATCATTCCGGTAGCGATTGATTACCAGAACGTCCTCATCAAAAATGTACGTGGTTTACAGGAGGTTCTTGACAACAAAACCTTTGTAAAACTCTCGAAAAATCAATTGCAGGCACTTAAAGACATTTCGCTTCATATCGCTGAGATCAAAGAAAACGTTTTCAAAATGATTGAAGAACGCAAGATTGCAAACAAGATCGAAGACGCTCAGGAACAGGCGATTTATTACAATGAAAAGATTTTCCCGTTCTTTGCGATCATCCGTTACCATGTGGATAAACTCGAACTGCTTGTAGATGACAAACTATGGCCATTGCCAAAATACCGGGAGCTATTGTTTTTAAAATAATAAAAGAGATCGAAGGAGCTCAGAGCATCCTGAAGAGAAATTAAATATTGAGTGTTGAATGTAATCAATTCAATAGTTTAGTTCGTATTGATTTTTTGATTTAATACAGGTTAAAATGAAGAAAAAAGTCGCTGCTTTCATTTTGATGATGCTGCTTCCGGGTATAGTTACCTTTGGGCAGGTTAATGTAATTCATGTGAATAACCCCGCATCGATGCCTGTCGGAAGCGGCTTTTACTACACTTTGCCCCTCACGGTGCTGCAGGTTGATGTGGTGCTGAGAGTTGAAAAACAGGCGAAAGGTCCGATGGTGAATTATGCTGAACGCTACCTCGGGATTACCGATGCCATTCAGTCTGACAATACCTTGTTCGAAATCAGCCGGGTAATCATCACACCCACGGCAAAACCCGATCCTGAGGAAGTTTACTATGTCGAAATGGGTCAACGTGATTCAAAAGACCCGCGAATGCTGCTTTTCGAAGTCAATGAATCAGGTTATTTGGTTTCAGCGAATAATATCGATGCGCAAAACCGCAAATTACCAAAGAGTGGCCGACAGATCATGATTGATGGAACCGAATTTACTTCGGGTGATGACAGTGATTTTATGTACTCAGGAAAGGTCAACATTTCCACAGATACTATTGTTCGAAGGGTAGCCGTGGATACAACGATTGTTGAACAATTAAGTTTTCGCAGCCGGGCACTGGACAAACCCGATCAGGATTTTGCCGTCGAAATCATGGCTAAAATTGAAGAGGTCAGGGAGTCGCGTTACAAATTGTTAACCGGTTTCCAGGAAACAGCCTATGAAACAGGCACCCTTCAGTTTATGGATGAGCAACTTCAAAAATTGGAAGAAGAGTACATTGCATTATTTCGTGGAAAGTCGTTTACTTATTTCGAAAACCACACTTTTTACTTCACCCCTCCAAAAAAACAGGAAAAAACCACGGCGCCGCTTTTCATGTTCTCAGCCAACTCAGGGATCAGCCCGGCAAAAGGTGGTATTGGCGAAACGGTTGAGTTGACCCTTGAACCTGCAGGAACAGGTCAAATGATTGATGGTTTTGCAGGCAAAAAAGGCCAGGATGCATCACAGAATGGAATTGCTTACCGGGTTCCGGGACAAGCTTTTGCCAGTTTGAAAATTGGCAAAGAAGAAATTCACACGGAACAATTAACAGTGACCCAGTTGGGAACTGTCCGCCGTTTACCTTTCAATAAGTTCAAAGTTGAATTTTCGCCGGAAACCGGAGGGATAATGATGCTTATGCTGGAGTAGTTGGGGATTGGGGAGATGCTTGCCAGGCACTGACGCAGGAAGTGGCGGGGAGTAATGGGGTATTGGGTGATGATTGACCACCTCTGAAAAAGAAGGGGGCAGGGAGTGTTGAACGCTGGATTGTTGGACGTTGTGCGTTGGACTTTGGGGCGATGGGGCGTTGGGATGATGGGGCGATATTTACCATGAGTTTCGATTCAGCCAAAAGGTTGTAAAACGGAAGTTATCTGCATCCCCCTTAGTGCCGGCAGGAAAACCCACAATAATTGATTTTCAACATGCTGGGTTAAAAATAGACTTTTATGACGGCCTCTTCGCAAAATCAAACTAAAATTCGATCGTATAACCGTAAGTCTGACCGCCGGATTTTGGAGGTGGAGTTGGTGATTTTTCAGCAGGTTTTGGTTTGGTTACATAATCAATCTGAATCGGGGCGGCTTCCGGCAACTTGAAATTGATCCTGGTTTTCATCGAGGCAGTAACTCTGAGGCCGCGGTTTTTGGCTTTTTCGTACTTCAGCAGCCAGACAACCCGCATGGCCTCTTCATCGCAGCCATAACCGATTCCATGGGTCACCTCAACATCAAGCACCCTGCCCAAGCCATCCACCCGGTAACGCACATGAACAGCCCCCTCTATCTTATTCTCCAAAGCCTCTTTCGGATATCGCAGGTTTTTACGGACAAATTCCTGGAAAGCTGCCTTACCACCCGGGTATTTTGGCAGGTTAATAAACTTTTTATCTTTCTTATTTTCACTCATAGCGTGATTTTCAAACCGATTTTCAGCAAACATAAGTTAATTTCTGTAACTAAAAATTGAGCCTGCTCAACTTTTTAATTATTTTTGCTCACCTTTTGTTTTGAATGCTTCGACTGTAACCAAATTTTAATCACCAAATAACAAAACAATGATCGACTTTTCTTTAACTCCCGAACAGCACGGCATCATTGAGAAATACCGTGACTTCACCAACCGGTGGATTATTCCGAACAGACTAAAGTACGACGAGCTGGCCGAATTTCCCTGGGAAATCGTCAAGGCTGCTTACAAAGAAGGTATTATGAATGGCCCGATGCCTAAAATATATGGCGGACACGATCACTCGCTGCTTGATGGGGCACTGGCCTCCGAAGAGTTAGGCGCCGGCTGCATTGGAATCGGCATTTGCATTGATGCCAATACCCTGGCGCTCACCCCTCTCTATGTTGCCGCTTCAGATGCACTAAAGAAAAAATATTTTGGCCTGATCAACGAGGTGCAGGGTGTTGCCGCCTATTGCCTCACCGAACCCAATGCAGGCTCAGACGTGCAGGGAATCAAAACAACCGCCATAAAAAAGGGAGATAAATACATCATCAACGGGCACAAGCGCTATATCACGAATGCCGAAGCTTCAACGTTTCTGACAGTGTTTGCGATTACTGATCCGGAGAAAGGATCAAGAAGCCTGACAGCATTCCTGGTTCCTTCTGATAGCCCGGGCATTGAAATGAAGCCCAGATTAAAGAAAATGGGGCAAAAGGCCAGCGTTCAAAACGAAATTCTATTCACCGATGTGGAGGTTCCTGCTGAAAACATGATTGGCGAAGAAGGCCATGGTTTTATCATTGCCATGAAAACATTCGACCGCACACGCACAGGTGTCGGTGCGCTAAGTGTGGGCAATGCCCGCCATGCCTACGAAACAGCAAAAAACTGGACCAAAAACCGCCGTCAGTTCGGGGCCCCCATCTCATCCAATCAGGCAATTGCTTTTATGCTGGCTGACATGGCGACGAAGGTGGAAACCGCCAGAATCCTGGTTTGGTATGCTGCATGGGCTTATGACCACGACAAGAAAAAACTCAACAAGCTTTCAGCGATGTCGAAACTTTATGCTTCAGATATAGGCATGGAAGTTACCACGGATGCGGTACAGGCCATGGGTGGTGAGGGCTATACCTGGGATTTTGGCGTGGAAAAAATGATGCGTGACGCCAAACTCTGCCAGATTTATGAAGGAACCAATCAAATCCAAAGGCTGGTGATATCGAAGAGTATTTTGAAGGAGTAGGAAGGGGGATGGAGTAATGGGGTAATGCTTGCCCGACTTTGAAGAATGAAAAGGCGGGCTTGTCCGACTCCGACGAAGGAGGAGGCGGAGTGTCTTGTCCTGAACTAAGTTTACACAAAAACTAAACAAAAATCAGGACGAGTCAGATTGCGAACTGCCATAGCCAAAACCTGTCAGTCAAGCACGTGGGCACAACCATCCGGTTCATCGAATTGATTGCTGCACTAGACTCGATTTTGAACCACATAGGTGCATAGGAATCATAGTTTCTATTTTAATTCAGTTCCTTAATGAAGGGGTTTTTCTATGTTCTGCTATGTGTTTATGGAGTTCATTTTAAATTACTTTAGTTCAAATACAAAAAACCATCCTTGTTTTTTGTGAAACTTCATAAAAAGACATGGATACTTCACCTGACGGCTTGGACCAAGTGTGAGGTTCAAACCTGAGAGTGTTTAGATTTTCCCAATCAAATGTTAATTAAAGATTTTTCATGATTTCAATCATTGTTGCTGTAGCTGAAAACATGGCAATTGGAAAAGACAACCAATTGCTGTGGCATATTTCGGAGGATTTGAAAAGATTTAAAATACTAACCTCCGGACATACGGTTGTCATGGGAAGGAACACCTGGCTATCACTACCAAAGCGCCCCCTACCCCATCGGATTAACATCGTCATTACGGATAATCCAACCGAGTGTTTTGAAGGGTGTTTGATGGTGAACTCCATCGAAGCAGCCATCGCCAAATGCCCCAAAGATGAAGAGTCCTTTGTGATGGGTGGCGCCTCCATTTACCGCCAGTTTATGCCACTTGCCGACAGGCTCTACGTTACACGGGTTGATCAACCATTTGAAGGAGACACTTTTTTCCCTGAAATAAAACCTGAAGATTGGAAAATTTTGGAACAATCAACATGGTTTGATATACCCGACGGGAGCTTCAGGTACCGGTTCGAAAATTATTCGCGAATCGAATCAAAAGAAAATCGCTAATTGTTATTGGTTATTGAAGTGGAACCTGGTTTTGAAAATGTTTATAGTTTGATGAACCTCCGGTAGATTACGCCATCCAGAGATTCAATTTTCACGAAATAGATCCCTTTTTCCAAGCTGATCAGAGGAATCTGAATTTTTTGTCCCTCCACCTCCAGATTTCTGATTACTTTACCATCTGCAGAAAGTAACCGGAGTAAAAATTTTCCATCTTCAAACGGACAATCAATCATGATGTGATCCTTAGCCGGATTTGGGTAAATCTTTATTAAGTTTGTATGGCTTTCAGGATCAGAAGTTGACAGCCCATTCATAAAACCTTTGATACGCGACATTCCTTTTGGGTAAAAAGTACCCTCAGCATTTGGAAATAATGAATCGTACAATGCAATAAGGGACTCTTCATTGTTATTCAACGAATTGTAAAACCTAAAGTTTACGGGTTCACCTTCCTCTGCCCCGTCCTTTCCCACGGTCATTTCATCATCCCCAAAAACAGTCAGCAGCAAATTTTCAGATTCCTGTTCATCGACCTGAACCGCGCCAACACATTGCCCAAACTGATCAAATGCCCCGATAAAACCAGGTCCAGGTGTATTTAATGCTTGGCTGTCCAGGCTAAACAAATGAAATTCTCCGGTTGGTTTGAACCTCCAGGGTATTTCCGGATCCATCGCCAATATTTTCTGGCCGGAAAAAAAGAATCCTTCATACGCGGGAAAGCTAATTGTCAATGGATTCAGAAAATATCCCTGGTAACCAAAGCCAGGGTTCAGTATGGTTAATGTGTAGATTCCTCCCATCGGCCAAAAGATTTTCCCTTCGCTTAAATCAAAAAGATACAACAGGTCCTGAAGAGGATTATCGAAAAGATCCGTGATAGCAGCATTCCGGTTACTCAGGTAGGGGATAATATGGTATCCTGATGAGAATGATACCGAGTTACTTTCGGGCAAGTCACCACAAAAAGACAGTTGGTCGTCGGCCAGCATTTTAATTTTGTAGCCTGACAGGCTGTTCCAGTTACCAAGTGTGTTGGAGTTGATCGGAGGCGGGGCGTACATACCGTTCATGTTCTGGATCACCACAAGATTATCGGCAATATCTGTAAGAAGCAACTCCACATCTGGTTCGTCTGGAATTAAAAAACCCGAAATAACTGACCAGCCTTCAGGCAGGAAAATGGTTTGAACGCTGCAAATCACTTCAATTTCTTCTGATTCCGTTGTCAGATTTGCTACATCAGTGGCCCTGGCTTTAATCGTGTTCATCCCCGGGTTGAGTGAGATCGTTGACGACCAGTTACCCATCCCTTCAGCGATAAGCCAATCACCATTATTTACTGATATTTCGACCACAAAAAGATCGTTATCCGGATCGGAGGCAACTCCTGAGGTTAAAAGCGCGCAATCACAAATTTTTTCCTGGTGATATGGATAAAGAATTTCAATGGTCGGATAGCGACGGATGGTAAGGTTCAGCGTATCGGTTACCATCATGTTCAATGGAGGCAAACCAGTAACAAAAAAGATGAGATTTACACTTCCATTTGCAATATCCAACTGGCCGGGGAAATAGGTCGGATTAAAAGTGGTTTCATCAACCAAAGTGCCATCCCCGTCTGACATCCATAGTAGTGAAGTAAAATTTAGAGCGGCAGCGCCGGCAACAGCAAAGTTTTCACCTTCTGTCAAAGTTGCATTTTCACCGGCATCTGCAAAAGGTGGAGGAGGCATGGGCATTTGCTTTGCATAAGTTTTTATGCAAAGGTCATAGTTCAATCCTGTTCCATGACCTGCCTGGTACCAGGCTGCAGGCCAAATTTCGGGGTTGGGGGCTACCCAGTATTTCCCGGTTTCAATTTGCGGCATTGAGTAGGTAGGGATCGTATCCTCAATGGGAATTGGCCATTTGTTGTCAGCATTTTTTGAATCATATTTAATCTGAACGTAAAATGATTTGCCTTCAGGGATGCAAATGGTGGAATCCAGATCGAAGGTATAATATCCGGGTAAATCGCAAATCACTTCATCCATTGAAAAGAGCAGTCCGGATAGTTGATCGTTAAATTCTTCATAGATGTTAATTCCGACACCTGAACCGGCATAAAGCACAAAAGTCCCGACTTTGGTAATTTCTGTCAATCCCTCTGCACCTTCGAATTTCACCAGTCCGTATCCGGTTTCGTTTCCAAAACCTACTCCCCAGTAGCCTCCAATTTCATCGTACTGATAAAGGTACACATCCGGTTCGTGCTCCATCACATCAGGCCAGTAGCCGTTATATTGCAAGAATTGAGCATCAAAAAAAGAAACATAGTAATAGCCGGCCTCCCCCCAGTTGGGGCCATAAGTGTTTCTCACGATCCATGCGCCTGTTCCGCCGGCCGTTTGCAGGGTATCGTTCCACCCTACGATCACCCCGGCATGATTGACTGCATGTGTTCCGCCATAGAAATAAGTATTCGTTACTGTGTTAAAGTAAGTGGCGTTGTAGTACATCAACGTCCAGACCGGGCCAAATTCCAATAGGGTTTGCTTTGTGAAATCCCTGTCAAGAGGCGGAGTATAGCGCGATTGATTGATATAATAAAGCGGCGTGAGGTCATCCGGGCAGTTATCAGGGCCTGTGGTTCCACCCGGGAAGGGGTCCTGACTTTCAGCATAAGGTCCTGAGCGTCGGGCAAAATAGGAGGTGGCCATCCAGTGGTTACCATTCGTACTGCGTTCGGGTAAGTATTTATGGCAGTATTTCAGGTTGTTATCCGAAAGATCGTAAGTACCCATGCCCAGCATCAGCCAGCGGGATTCCACCGCACCCATCACCGAATAGGCCCAGCACCCGCCGGAAGATTGCGTCTTCACCGATGTGAGCCAGGGTGTCTGTCGCATGTCATACACCAATGGCAAATCGCGCGATGGTTGAGTTTTGATATTAATCCATGGGTGATGTGCCGGTTTGACGGGAGGTAAAAGCACCCCGTTTCGCTGCATTTCCTCCAACTCTTCATCAGCGATTTTGTAATCTACATCCACAGGTGCTTTTTCAGGCCTAGGTTGACCTGAAAGAAATAGGTTGAGAAAAAACAGTACGGAAACAAGGATATATTTTTTCATAGCTTAACGAATTTGAGAACCTGCTGAAAAACCTGATTCGCATTTTTATCAAACTGGATTTGAAGAAAGTAAATGCCTGCAGGTATAGTACTTGCATCAATAGTAGGGGCTTTATCGGATGAATGCTGAAGGCTTGATATTGCCCTTCCGGTCAAATCAAATATGGTCAGCCTGATCGGTTGCAGTGTAAAACCGGGCTTTTCCACCATCTCAACCATAAAAGTTTCAGTTACCGGATTCGGGAAAATCCTGATGTCAAACCCTGCAGTTTCCGGTTTCAAAATGCCAGCCGGTGGCGGTAAAGTTCCCTGGAAAAAAGATAAGCCACCGGAATAATTTCCAACAATCATGTCAAGATAATCATCAGAATTCAAATTTGCAACAGCAACCGTACTTCGCAACCCTTCATCAATCCAGAGGTAGTTCTTCATCACCAGATCAAACTGGCCATCAAGATTGTTGTCAATCCCGGTGTAGTAATGGATCTCGCCAAACTCTGATCCGGCAAAGAGGCGGGTGTTTCCGTCCTTATCCCTGAAGAAGTGAGGAATGCAATGACCGTAAATGGAAAGATCCGGGTTACGGACATCCACTCTGCCAAGGCTGTCGGTTATAAAAGTAAAAACCGGATTTTCAGCCGTTCCGGTATTTTGAAAAAAAGTTATGGTTCCGTTACGCTTTCCAACAACCAAATCGGGCAAGCCATTACCCGTCAGATCAAAAAGTTGGGGAGCACTGTAGGAGTCAACATAAATGGATTGGTAATTTTCCTCTGCAAGGACAAAATCAGCAGGCTGTCCGGAAGAGGCAATGTTTTCGAAAAAAAGGAGGTTACCCCAGGCATTGCCGACCAGCAGGTCTTCATCGCCATCACCATCAAGGTCAGCTATTGCGGGAACCAACGCAAAGGGGGACTCTCCTTTTGGAAAATAGCCGGGTAAGTTGGCAAAATTTTTATCGATCAGTTTAAATTTGGGTGATCCGGCAGTGCCAACATTTTGCAGTAAGGCCAATTGACCCCGGTACAGGCAATTCAGATTCAGACCGGCGCCGTAAAAACAGCTATCGAGGTAACCAAAATTTCCAACCAAAATATCCGCCAACCCATCCCTGTTGTAATCAAAGAAAACAGGTGCAGCGCCAGCTCCGAAATCAAGCATTTCATCCTGAAGAAAACACTTAGTCCGCAACCGGAACTCCGGTGCATTGGTTTGGCTTACATTTTCATAATACCAAATATTATCAAGGTTTTCGGATTTTATCAAACTGGGATCGAATACCGAAGCGATAAGATCCTTTTTGCCATTGTTGTTTACATCTATGAAAGCCATCAACGGGAATGACATCAGGTCAACGGGCACATCATAAGCCGGCCAGTTGAATGTATATACTCCAATTAAAGCCTCATCGGGAGTTCCCCAGTTGGTAAGCAAAGCAGGCGCCGAAAAGTCCACATCGCCTAGCAGAAGGTCATCCAGTCCGTCACCGTTTTCATCAAAAACCAGAAAGGTTGATCCGGTATGCCGGAACTCATTTCTTTGCAACCCGCTGCCAGAAATTATGGCCTGCATGTCTTTTCCTTTTACCTCCCGCCGAAATGCAAAACACGTATCAAGATACAACTGGTTGGATTCATCACTTTCGGCAAATCGTCCCCAGCAATTTTCTGTCTTGCGGTAAATCAATGAATCAGGCACTCCGAAGTGTTCCATGGATTCGTTGGTGTGCAGCTCAACAAAAGAACCCAGTCCCCAGAAAGTTAAAATATCCAGGTCGCCGTCGTCATCAATATCAACAATTGCAGGGTAATCCACATAGGTGGTCAGGATATTCACATAACCTGATCCCTGAAAGGAAGTGAGATAAGGCGATACAACAAGTTCAAACTGGTCTGTTGCTTCCGGGCCATTGTTCCTGTAAACCTTAATGCCGGCAAACCCTTTTGAATAGGTAAAGATGTCATTCAGACCGTCCATGTTATAATCGGTAAAAATTACCCAATCGTCAAAATGAGGTAAATTTCCGCTTAGTCCCGGGTTGAACTGATAGCTGATTTGGCCGGCAACTCCGAGGTTCTTGTAGGTTAAAATGCGATTGCCATATCTATCGAAAACCACAAGGTCATTGATTCCGTCATAGTCAAGATCGGCTTCTCCAAACTGAACTGCATACAAACCTCCATTCCAGGCATTTGGGATAATATTCCCTTGCTCGTCGAATACCTGGGTCAAAAAACTCTTTTCAAAACCAAACGGAAGAGTGAATTGAGAAAATAGGTTATGAACAATCGAAAACGAGCAAATAAAAAGGAGTAACAGTTTGGTTTTCATCCGCTATAGGATTAAGAAGTAATTCAAATGGTTTAAAAGCGTTACTTTTGAGCAAATTTACACGAAAAATCATTACCATGATATTTTTAAAAAATACGGTATTGACAAGCATATCCATTAGAAATCTGCTTTTATTGCTGATTTTTTGCACCGGTTCCCTGTTTGCCCGGCAATTTGACCCGCAAACGGGATATATACCAGTGGATCAGCGCAATGGCAAGTTTGTGAAGGACTCCACCTACTTTTACAACTGGGATGTCCTGTCACTTGGCTGGGCTAATGTAGAGCGCTACAAAGTGACCGAGCGTGACCAGTTTGGCAATTACATCAGGGCTTTAACCACTGCTTTTGACCAGGAAAGTGCGACCTGGGTCAACCAGAAACGCCGGGAAAATAATTACTACGACAGTATCAATCCCCACTATATTCTTGGTTTTATCTGGGATTCAAAAGCTGAAAACTGGAAGATGTCGGATTCCATTTATTACAATACACAACGAAACCCTGTCATCTCCTGGTATAAAATTTGGGATGCCAATAAGTTCAGGTTTTCTCAGGGGAGAAGGGTTTTCTATCAATACACCGAAAATAACCTGCCGTTCCAATACGATACTGACAATTTTGATACGTTGAGCGGAAGCTGGAAGAAATACCAGCAGGTTCATTTTACCCACAACGAAAATGATCTTTTACACCAACAACTCCTGAAACTCTGGAAAGATAACTTTTTTTGGGAAGACAGCCTTCGGACAACCTACATGTACAACAATGAAAACCATGTTGGTGAGGTATTACAGGAATCATGGACTGATGAAGGTGCGTGGGAAAATACCCGAAAGACCATTCAGTTTTACACTGGTTTTGGAAGTCCGGAAGAAGTCATTCAGCTGAAATGGAACGGTCAAACCCAGGGTTGGGACAGCCTTTCCTACAGCTATTACACTTACGACGGGCAGGAGAGACCGGAGACCATCATACAGCAAAAATGGGACGACTATGTCAATGGATGGCTAAACCATTCAAAAACAATGAACTTCTATGATGAATCTGGAAACAGGGTTTCAATCCTGCAACAATACTGGGATGCGTTTGGCAACTTTTGGGTCAATCTTTCCAATAGCGCCTACAGCTTTGATGAGGATGGAAACGCCATTGGATTCACCTATCAGTTTTGGGATGAAGATTCAGAACAATGGTTCAACATTTATAAAGATGAAAGCTGGTGGTCCTTTTTCGAACCGGCCTCGGTTCAGGATGCCAGCCTTCCGCAGATTTCGGTTTTTCCCATTCCGGCTTTACAGTTTATTCAGATTGACATTCAGGAATTTTACACTGATTGTCAACTGACAATCTACAACAGCAATGGGATTCCTGTCATCAGACAATCGATTGTCAATCCTGATCAGAGGATTGATGTTTCAGCCTTACCGGCAGGAATGTACTTTGTAGAATTGGTTGTTGACGGACGCTTCGCCGTAAGAAAAGTGATGGTCAACTAACCAGCCGATCGATTTGAAAACCGCGATATTCAGCATGTTCCAAAATGAATTTGAAATTCTGGTTGCTTTGATTTAAAGTTCAGGACATCATGCAGGATTTACTCATAAAAATATTTTCTACCCATAATTTCTTGCCTCAATCAAATTTCGCTTATTTTTGGATGATGAAAAAATAAGTCATCAGCCAATCCATAGCGTATGAAAAAAATTCTATCCACTCTTTTTTTATGCCTGATTTTTGCGGGTGCAGGTTTTTCTCAACAACGAACAATTACAGGAATCGTCACATCAGAAGAGGACGGGTCGTCACTTCCGGGTGTTACGGTGTTGGTTAAAGGAACGCTTACGGGCACTGCTACTCGTATTGACGGCAAATTCACGCTACCGGGTGTTTCATCCGATGCGGTCCTTGTTTTCAGCTTTATTGGTTTTGAGAACGTGGAGGTGCCGGTTGGAGAAAACACTACATTTAACATCAAACTTCTCCCAAAGCTGGCCGAAATGGAGGAAGTGGTGGTTACTGCATTGGGTATAACCCGGCAGAAACGTGAAATAGGCTATTCAACAGAACAAATCGGGGATGAAGTGTTGCTGGAATCCAAAGCGCCAAACGTGCTGAATGCCATTGCCGGAAGGGCTGCCGGGGTTCAGATTTCTCAGCCTGACGGCGTTGAAGGCGGTTCCACCAGGATTGTAATCAGGGGAAACAACAACATTGGGGCCGACAACCAGCCACTGATTGTGGTGGACAATGTGCCGATGGAAAACGTTCCCGGTCTGACCAACATTGGTCGTGGGGTGGACTGGGGCAGTGCCATCAATGACCTGAACGTGTTCGACATCGAGACCATGACTGTAATGAAAGGAGGAGCAGCGTCGGCATTGTATGGCTCACGGGGCGCCAATGGAGTGGTCTTTATTACTACTAAACGTGGTACAAAGCAAAAGGGGATCGGAGTGACTTACAATATGGATTACAGGATCACCCAACCCTACCGCTACAGGGAAGTCCAGAATACATATGGTCACGGCGGCCCAATTTCGTTTACTCAACCCACCTTCCCCATGTCAGGTGATACCCTGCTTTACCCCGGAATTTACGGCAACGAAAACCTGATCATCAACCAGGATGGCGAAACATCAAGTACTTCGGCTGAATTTGGTTACTACGGTTCTTCGGTTTCATGGGGGCCAAAGATGGAAGGGCAAATGGTAAAATGGTGGGATGGCCAAATGAGGCCTTACTCCCCACAACCCGACAACCTGAAGATCCCCTTCGAAAGTGGCTATACCATCACCCATAATATTGCAGCCACAGGCGGAGGAGACAAAGGAACCATGAGGGTTTCGATCACCCGCCAGGACAACAAGCCCATTGTGGATAACAGCAACTTCGACCGCACGACAATCAATCTTGGCGCAAACCTGAACATCAGCAGCAAACTCAGGACTGATCTTACGATCTCCTTTGTCAATTACAACCGTCTGAACAGCCCCATGCTCGGCGAAGACGGGAATTCATTCAGCAAGGGGCTGCTCTATTCATGGCCAAGGAGTTACCAGGGCATTGACAAGGAAAACTATATCAACCCTGACGGATCACAAAATCCACAGGAAGGATATCCTTTTTATTATATCAACAAAACAATCTGGTGGGATTATTATAATAACAACACCACACTTGCCCGTGACAAATACACAGCTGCATTAACGCTGATCTATGACATCACCCCCTGGTTGCAGGCGCTGGGGCGCGTTGGCAGAGATTTCACCATCGAGCAGTTTGAAACCCGCAATAAACCCATCGATGCCATCGGCCTGATGAATGGGTATTACAGCAACAGCTTGTCAAGAAATATTGGCGACAATTACGATTTTACGCTCACTGCACAAAAAGAGAAATTCCTGGGAACGAAAATGGATGTTACAATGACCGCCGGAGCGAGCCGGTGGAATAATGACTATTATTACATTGGCGGCCATTCAGGCACATGGTACTATCCCAACATGTACACCTTTTTTAATTTCACCGAAAACACCTATACCACAGATCCCAACAACAATACGATTGTTGAGCAGTTTGGAAATTCAGCCGGATCGATGATCCCCAATGAAGGAATTATCCGGAAGAGGCATAATTCCGTTTATTCTTTTCTCAATCTGTCCTATGACAATTATCTCTTCCTCGAACTCACAGGGCGAAACGACTGGTCGTCAACGCTCCCTCCGGAAAGTAACTCGTACTTTTACCCATCCGTTTCCCTGAGTTTTATTGCAACCGAAGTAGTTGATTTTCAATCGTCAATGCCTTGGTTCAACTTTATGAAAATCAGGGGAGGGTTAGCTCAGACCGCAACAGATGCTGATCCGTATTTGCGGACTTTTTATTACAACACCTCCCTCTTCGGAGGTCAGCAATCATCAGAATTTCCCTCTACCATCCCGCCACTCAACCTGAAGCCTCAGCGGGTAAATTCTTTTGAGGCCGGTATCAATCTCGGTTTCCTGGATAATGTGATCGATGTTGATTTTACCTATTATTACCTGTACTCTTTCGATCAGATTATTCCCAATCTCCCTGTACCCAGTTCGTCCGGCGCTACAACAATTATGACCAACGAAGGTGTGCTCACGAATGAAGGGTTTGAAATTATCCTCAATACTGTCCCGGTGAAAAATAAGGACTGGATAGTAAGAACAGGGATCAACCTGGCGCGGAACCGCAATAAGGTGGTCAGCCTTGGCGGCGACGCCGATACTTATTTACTGGCCGACATCTGGGGGTTGAACGGCCCGGCGATGATCCTGAACGAGGGAGATGAGTTCGGAACCATCAGCGGATACGATTATATTTATGATGACAACGGTAACCGGGTGGTAAATGACGAAGGCACCAAATACCTGATCACCGACACCCGTGTTCCGATTGGCAATGCATCGCCGGATTTCATCGCCGGATGGAATGCCTCTGCTGAGTTCAAAGGATTCCGGTTGACCGCGCTGATTGACACCAAATGGGGTGGCGATATTTATGCCGGTTCTTATGTGATTGGGCTGCAGACCGGGCAGAGTCCCGAAACACTTGTCGAACGCGAAGGGGGCGGACTGCCCTATACCGATCCCGACGGGAATACAAGCAACATTGGAATCATCCTCGACGGTGTTCATGAAGATGGAACTCCCAACACTACAGTTGTTCACTACTATTACAAATACCTGCCCAATGCCGGTGGCTGGGGGAAATTCGTTTCCACACCCGGGATCATCGAAAATACCTGGGTGAAAATGAGAGAAATCTCACTTTCTTACACCATTCCCCAGAAGTTTTTAGGTAAAACGAAGGTGTTTCAAAACCTGACCTTATCGATAACTGGCCGGGATTTGTTTTACATCTACACTACCCTTCCAGATCAAATCAACCCGGAAGGCATTATGGGATCGGGCAATGCGCAGGGCTTCGAATGGGCTTCATTCCCGGGAACCAGATCCTGGATTTTTGGATTAAGTGCTTCATTTTAACTATTTAACCAGATGATAAAATGAAAAATATCAGATACATACTTCTTACTTCAATTTACATTATTCTTGCATTGTTCTCCTCCTGCACCAAAGATTTCGATGAGATTAACACTAACCCACAAGGATTTACCACTGCCAGCGACGGGTCACTTTTCAACAGCGTGATTAAATCCTTGCAACCGGGGTGGAACGAACAGTTTTACATTTACAATGAGATACTCTACAAACAAACCGAAATGGCGGCGCTGACCAAGGAAGCCTGGGGGAATTTTACCATCGGCACAGAGGAAATATGGGGCAATTACTACCTTACGCTACCCGAAATCAGGGATTTGGAAAAACGGTTGGAAGATTACCTTGTAGCCTATGATGATACGCTGGTGATAGCCAATGTCAACAATATGAAAGCAATGCTTAAAATTGTTATTGCTCTGAAAACCTTCAAAGTGACTGATCTTTTTGGTGATATGCCATTTTCGGAAGCTGGTTATGGATTTCAGGATCTCGCATTGCTCTATCCCAAATACGATAAACAGCGGGATATTTACCTGCAACTGCTCGATGACCTGGAGTGGGCTGATGAACACATCGACGAAACAGTGCCCCAAAAGGAACCTTTCACCTCCTTCAAGGCATTTGACAAGTTGTTTAACGGCGATTTACTCCTTTGGAAAAAGCTGGCCAATTCGCTCAGATTACGTCATGCGCTGCGGATGTCAGAAAAAGAACCTGAGATTGCCGGTAATATCATTAAAGATGTGATTGAGAACAACAGGCCGATATTTTTCGGTTACGATTTTATAACACCAGTTCTTGAAAGTGCCTGCTTATGGCCTTCGGCGATGGGTTTTAAGAACGAAAGCCTCAACTGGTCTTTCCGCGAGCACAACAACCTCAGGTTGGGAACAAACATCTGGCGATTGCTTTCCGCTCACGACAGCACCGACGGAAGCGGGATTTTTGACCCACGTGCGTTTATTTTCTTTGAAACCAATAACGCCAACAAATGGGTTGCGTACCCGCAACTGCCTGATATCAATACCCCTTCTTCAGGCGGCATCCCCTACGGTACCCATCGTGACCAGGTAGGCGCTTTTGAGATCAAAGGAGAAACCAACATCTACTCACCGTTCAACTATTTTATTGTAAGAGACGAAGATTATATGCCCATTCCGATCATTACCGGTGCTGAAATTCATTACATCAAATCTGAAATCTATTTCCGTGGAATCGGGGTTACTGAAGACAAAATGCAGGCAGAAATAGAATACCTCAACGGAATAAACTCCTCGGTTGAGTGGTGGATGAATGTGGCTGAAAACTCAAGATTGCCTTCATCAGGAATGACTTTCCCCGAGATGATCAGTATTCCTTCAAACCTGAGCTCATCCTCAGTTCAATTCCGGTTTGGCTTTTGGAACGCGACTTCTGATGAAGAGAAGCTGAGATTCATCTATACCCAGAGATGCATCGATTCATTCAGACAGCCGGCTGAGTTGTATGCACTTGCAAGACGGACAGGCATGACCCCCCGGCAAGGTGATCCAATCGCGCATTTCCGTTTACCCTATCCGCCTTCGGAAGCAGAAAATAACTCCGCAAACTGGATGCAGGCGATTGCCAACCAGGGTGGCGACACCCCGGAGTTTAAAATCTGGTGGATACCGTAATTTTTTAACAAAGCAAATGAATTCATTCAATCAGTATTAACCATTAATTTCAAATTCTATGAAAAAGATTTACAATCAAATGCTCGCGCTGATGGTGACAATTTTCCTGTTGTCACCGGTTTTGGTCCAATCACAATCCAATCAGTACCTCCACTTCGACAAAGTGGACGATTATGTGATCCTGCAAAATGCCTCCCAGTATTTCTCAGGTACTACCCAACTAACCATCACCGGTTGGTTTTACTGCGATGCGCTTTCATACGGCCAGGGCTATATGGGATTCAGGGCAGGTTCCGGAACAGCGGAATTTTACCTGATCCAGCTGAACAACGGTATGATGGAATGCAGGCTGTTAACCACCACCGGACTGCATGAGTATGTGGCGCCGGCAAACACAGTAATACCTCAGATTTGGCAACACATCGCCTGGGTTTTTGATGTGAATTCCATAAAACTCTATGTGAACGGGGCACTAAAAGGGAGTGCTGCTGCCTCGGGCGTTTTCCAGGGTGAAAACGTTCCTTTCGCCATTGGCAAAAGTACATTAGGGGGTTTTAATTTTGTTTATGGTGGACGGGTTGACGAGGTTTCCGCCTGGAACAAGGCATTGTCTCAGACTGAAATTCAGGATATGATGGACAATGAACTGACCGGCAACGAAGAAGGTTTACAACTTTATTACAAGTTTAACCAGGGTGAGCCGGGTGGAAACAATACTTCGATCACCCACCTGATCAGTGAGATCGGCAGTGGAGAAAGAGATGCAGAACTGATGAACTTTGCACTGATTGGAGAAACATCCAACTTCAATGGTACCCTCAATCCCGGCTACCAGGCCATTTCCTTTCCTCAAATTCCCAATCATCTTACCAGCGATCCCCCATTTGCCATCGAAGCCACTGCTACCTCCGGCCTTGAAGTATTTTTTGAAGTCCTCTCCGGACCAGCTACCATTGATGGCAATATTGTGACATTGACCGGCGAACCCGGCGAAGTCAGCATCAGGGCAACCCAACCGGGAAATTCAACGTTTGACCCGGCCATTCCGGTGATCAATAATTTTATGGTGCTTGACCCGGACACCTTTGTGCCCGAAATTGACCCAAGACATCCGCTTCCCGGAGATGTTTTCGTGTCCAACCTCTCCCAGATCAGACTCACTGCAAAAGCAACCATTGATTATCCTGAACTATTTTGGGTGCAAGGCGTTCAATTTGTGATTAACGGGCAGACCATCCAGGCCAATGATCCGCTGGGAACCGGATATTTCACCGGTTGGTGGACTCCTCCGGCCTACGGAAATTACACCATTTCGATCGTATCGTCGAACAACTTTGGCGCCTCTGCCACCGAAACCGTGAATGTTAACATCACATCAAGCGCTTACAATATGGAGGTTGTAGCTTTCGAAGGTGTGTGGTTAAGTCCCAGCAATGTAACCCAGGTCGTTGAAGGCGAATTGCCCTCTTACCTGGGTGCTTTCAGCCAGGTCAACGCAACCCTCGAGGTGAGCTGCCCTCAGAATGGCTGCGGTGAATGGGACCGTGTGGCTCACGTTGAAGCCATGAGCCTTGATGGTGAATGGTTCGAAATCATCCGCTACATTACCCCTTACGGCGTGCCCTGTTCTCACCAGATTGATCTTACCGATTACATGTCGCTGCTTCAGGGAAAAGTTGCCTTCAGGCTTCATTGCGCCACACTTGATAATGGGTTCGTGTATAAACTAAAGCTTAATTACACGGAAGGACAGCCCGATTATCTGTACAGCAATGTATTCAACATTTGGCAGGACACCTACCAGTTCGGCGATTATGCCAACCTGCAGCCGGTGGAAGATCAGAATTTTCAGTTTCCTTCCAATGCATCGGCTGCACGCCTGAAACTGGTCTCGAGCGGTCATGGCTGGGGAGACCTGAACACGGGCAATGCAGCAGAATTTTACAACGCTACCCATCACATTTGGGTAAATGGGGCACAAACTTTCACCCAACACAACTGGAGCACCTGTAACCCAAACCCTGACGGATGTCAGCCACAAAACGGAACCTGGTACCACAACCGGGCCGGCTGGTGCCCCGGTTCCATCGCTCCCTGGTTCGACTATGACATGACCCCTTACATTTCAGGAGGAAATGCCACCTTGAAATATGTTTTCTACGAGCAATATGTTGATTTCTGTCACCCTAACCATCCTGACTGTGTGACCGGAGTGACCTGTGCCGACTGTAACGACGGGTTCAACCCTCACCTCATTGTTGCCTGCAACATGGTGGTTTTTTCAGACAATTACTTTGTTGGCATCGAAAAACAGGATTTGAACGCAGAATTTACCATCAGGCCTAACCCAAGCAGCGGACTTGTGGAGGTATTTTCAACAAGGGCAAAATCAGGGCAAAATTCAGTTATTAAGGTAATGAACATGACCGGAACCACGGTGGAACAGTTTAACTGGAACGGAACTGCTGTCCAACTGGATCTGTCACATCATCCCAAAGGTGTTTATTTCCTTTTAATCCAAACCAACCAGAAAAATGAAGTAAAAAAACTGGTCATCCAGTAAAACACAAATTTGCCTATAAAATCAATCCGGCAGGTCATTCCTCATGCCTGCCGGATTTCTTTCAAATTTTTGACTGTCAGAAAACACCCTGAATCTGATTTTCAACGATTTAATTACCCCGCCCTAAAGGGAGTAAATCGTTGAAAATCATTGCTCCCGGAATTTATCCCGAGACTTCGGGAGGGTTGGGGCTAACAATGATTTTCAACATTTGGAGTTTTCTGGTAGTCACTAATTTGATCAAATCCTTAGTAAACCGGATTAACACATTTTCAACATGCAAGCAAAAAAGATTTTCGTTTTATTACTGCTAACCATAACTACATTAATAATTTCCGCCCAGACCCGGCAAAATTTCCGGGTTCCCGATATTCCGGGCTACCTGACTTTGAAAGGTGACTTCCACATGCATACGCCATTCTCCGACGGAACGGTATGGCCTGCCGACCGGGTAAAAGAAGCCTGGCGAGACGGACTGGATGTGATCGCCATTACCGATCATGTGGAATATAATCCCAACAAAAAAGATGTCAGCACCGATTTGAACCGTCCTTACGAGATTGCCTTTCCTGTAGCTGAAAAATATGGAATCCTGCTGATTCGGGCAGCCGAAATCACCCGAAGTATGCCTCCAGGTCATTTTAACGCTTACTTTCTGACTGACGCCAACCTGCTCAGGCATGCTGATGTTGATTCTGCTTTCCAGGCTGCAGCCGATCAGGGTGCATATTTTATTTGGAACCACCCGGGTTGGAAAGCACAACAGCCCGATTCAACCCATTGGTTCCCCATCCACACCGAATTTCACCAAAAAGGCTGGCTGCATGGTATTGAAGTGTTTAACGAAAAGGAATTTTACCCGGTCGTATTACGCTGGGCAACAGAGAAAAACCTGACCTGTTTTGCCAATTCCGATGTGCATGAACCCATTGATTTCCTTTATGATCCCTCTAAAAAAGAACGCAGGCCGATGACCCTTGTTTTTGCAAAAGACAGAACTACCGAAGCCGTCAAAGAAGCATTTTTTGAGCACAGAACCCTCGCTTTTTTCAATGATACCCTGGCTGGAAATGAAATATGGCTGAAAGCGCTGATCGGGCAGTGTATCGCCCTGCAAAAAAGCAGCATTAAGATCAATGAAAAGAATGAGGCCGTACTGATTCTCAATAATCTCTCAGACATTCCTTTTCGACTAACAGGGATCAGCACCGATGATTTTTCACTCCCCGCCACAATTGAGCTTAATGCCAATTCCTCTACCCAGGTTAGCGTCAGGAATATAAAAAAAACAAATTTGGAAGGGAAGCAGTCACAGCTCGCTTTCACGGTGAAAAACGCATTATCAGGCGACGGAAATCCATTGACGATTGGATTGAATTTGAAATTCCACGATTGATCTGCTGACAGGGGGCTATGCATTGCAAAATTGTCAGATTCACCTCCCTTCCATCGAACTTGTAATCTTTTTACCCTTATCTTCAGAAAAAACGATTGAGTTTGCAAAGCCAAACTGCGTTGCGTTCAACTTGGTTTTCAATAGTGGTGGCAAGGTCGTTTTTGTTAATTTTGCCGGTGTTATTAAAAAAATAATTTGAAATCAATTTAAAGATTTTAAAAATACAAATTCTCTGAGGATCTATGCTATGGCAAAAATACTGGTAATTGACGACGAACGGAGCATCCGCAACACATTGCGTGATATTTTGGAATACGAAAACTACAAAGTGGATGATGCAGAGAATGGCATGGAAGGGCTTAAACTGGCCAACAGCAAAAAGTATGACCTGATCCTGCTCGACATCAAGATGCCCGGGATGGATGGCATCGAAACACTGGAGCACATCATGAAGTTTTCGGATACGCCGGTAGTGATGATTTCGGGGCACGGGACGATTGAGACCGCTGTAGAGGCCATCAAGAAAGGCGCTTACGACTACATTGCCAAGCCACTCGACCTGAACCGGCTGCTGGTAACCATCCGCAACGCAGTTGACAAATCGAATCTGGTGAAGGAGACAAAAATCCTCAAGCAGGAAGTACCGCAAACCTGGGAGATGATCGGCCAGTCGCCCGCGATGATGCATGTAAAAGAGATGATCGAAAAAGTGGCGCCCTCCAATGCGCGCGTGCTCATTCAGGGCAGCAACGGAACCGGTAAAGAGTTGGTTGCCCGATGGCTGCACGAAAAAAGTCCGCGTGCCAATGCACCCTTCATCGAAGTGAATTGCGCCGCCATCCCCTCCGAGCTCATCGAAAGCCAGTTGTTCGGCCACGAAAAAGGATCGTTCACCTCGGCCATTAAACAGCGCAAAGGCGATTTTGAACTGGCCGACACAGGCACGCTGTTCCTTGACGAGATCGGAGATATGAGCTTGTCGGCACAGGCCAAGGTGCTGCGCGCTTTGCAGGAAAACAAGATCACCCGCGTCGGCGGCGAAAAGGACATCATTGTGGATGTCCGCATTATTGCTGCTACCAACAAGAACCTCAGCGAAGAGATTGCCAAAGGCAATTTCCGCGAAGACCTTTACCACCGCCTCAGCGTCATCATCATCGAAGTGCCCGATCTCAACGCACGCGAGGGAGATATCCCACTGTTGGTTGATCATTTTATGGAGGACGTCTGCAAAAAAATGGGAAAAACCCTGCTGACTTTGTCCGAAGGCGCTTACAACAAACTGGAAGCCTATCAATGGACCGGTAATGTGCGCGAGCTGCGCAATGTCGTCGAACGGCTGGCCATCCTCTGCGATAAAATTGTAACGGAAGAGGATGTGGTCAAATACCTGCAGCCGCTGCATTAAAAGGGATGGTTTATTCATAAACCTTTACAGGTCTTAATCCCGCACGTGCGGGACTGTCAGGTTTCAGTGAATTTACGTTTAGCGATAGTATCGCATGAAGCGATGCTGTCGCTTTTTGCTTCGCCTGTCCCCCATTTAGTTGAGGCTTTAGCCTGCCATGAATCATAGTCAAGCCGTGAATGCTACCAAATGACAAAAAGTTCTAAAGTGCTGGGTCTTTTGCGGATGATTCACGGGGTCACTTCAATCATGACAATTTTCATTTTCAAACAAGTACGAAAACAAATTTTCCTACATTTGCACGGGTGATTTTTGGCGGGCGGAAAATTTCGGAATGGATCACCGCGAATCATTAACATTGAAAGCTTTCGGCAATGGCAATAATTTACAAAGCAGTACCAAAGAAAAACCCGCTCAACCTGGCGCAGCCGGCACGTACAAAAGCTATCGTTGAAGTTCTGGCTCTTTCTGAAGGCTTTAGACGAGTTTACCTTAAAAAAGACCTTGATAAGGCTAAAAACCGGTATTCACCTTACAATTATTACTGACGGTTCTAATAACTATAAGTTTTTACCTTATCAACTTATGAATTTGTAACGAAAATAAAATGAAAATGAAGAATATCTTGAGTAGATTTAGAATGAAAGAAATCCATTTATTTTGGATATGCCTAATTTTTGGTCTTTTCCTAATTTATTTCATTTTTATCAGACACGACTTGATTAGAAATCCGGAGCAAAAAATCACCTTTATTATTGCATCATTCGGTATTTTATTCAGCATATTACAATTCTGGTATAATTCAATAAGACATAGAAATGATTTCTTAAGAAATATGGGATATGAAGAATATAAACGAATTAGAGAGTTGACAAATAGATTCTTCAATGCTCTGTATGAGAATATGCAAGGAGATCAAAATATTCATTTGCTTTCAAGGCAACTTGTTAATCTTAAAAATGAAATTTCTGCTATTATTCGAATTACAAATAAATCCATTTTCAAAGGAATTCTCGAAAATGATTACGTTAAAGAATTTGGCGTTAAATCTGAATCTGTTGTACTTAAAACTGATGAACTTCGTGCTAAACTAGACAAACTTTTTGAGAAAAAAGAAGCCTTAGGAAATCTAGTTGACTTTGAGATTGAGGTTGAAAAAATGAATTGGCATAATGAAATCAGAGATATAATTAAAGAACTTTATGAATTGAAGTATCATGTATTTGAATTTATGGAGAAAAAATTGGTAAAAAATTACGGTTACTAACAGCACATAATAGATAATACCTGGCTTAAGGGAAATCAATTAAAATAAAAAGCAACATCAACATACAGTAAACAAATAAATGTTCATAGAGGGAAAGTCCACAGTTTCTAACGGCAAAAACATTAACCCACAAACGATATACATACCACACCAAAATGACTCCACAACTCAAACCCCGCCAGGCGCTAAACAAAGCCTTTTGGAAGATGAAACCCAACAGGGCTGAGATGGAAAACCTTGCAGCCGATGTCATAAATCTGTGAAACAGGACTGGTATTCCTGAAAACAATTTCTTTATTAATTTTGCAAAGTATGAATGTTATTCAACAGCATATTGGCCGGATCGCTCAGCTTTGTGAATTGAACAAAGTCAGCGCCCTCTTTGCTTTTGGCTCAGTTGTTACGGACAAATTTAATCCAGACAGCGATATTGACCTGATTGTTGATTTTGATGAAAATGATCCTTTAACCTACACTGATCAATATTTTAACCTGAAGTTCCAACTCGAGGATTTGCTGAAAAGACAAATTGATCTTCTTGAACAGAAAGCAATCAGAAACAGATTTCTGCAAAGTGAAATTGATCGTACCAAAATTCAGATCTATGGAAAAGGAAATTAAAACCTGGCTTGAAGACATAAAACAATCAATTGAAGAAATCGAAGGGTTTTTGCCAGAACGAAGAATCTTTTCGGAATTTCAAAAAGACCTCAAAACAAGAAAAGCCGTCGAGAGGAATATTGAAATCATTGGCGAAGCTGTAAACAGAATTTTGAGAGCTGACCATTCAATAAAAATAACCAACGCAAGAAGAATAGTTGACACAAGAAACAGAATAAGTCATGGTTATGACACTATTTCTACAGACATCATCTGGGCTATTGCAATAAACGATCTGAAAAATTTATACATTGAGATAAAAAAGTTACTGGAAGAATAAGAGCAGAATTGACAATTAAAAGGTGCACATTCCAATAATGGTTACAAAATAAATGAACATATCCACTCAGTCACATCCCAAATGACTCCACACCCACTCAAACCCCGCCAGGCGCTGAATAAGGCCTTTTTGAAGGTGAAACCCAACAGGGCTGAGATTGAACTGTTCAAGGCCAACCTTACCGGATTGCTTGACAGGGCAAACGATCTGGAGTCGGAAGAATTTCACAAGAACCTGGTGTCGGGCTTCCTGCGGGATACGTGGTACGGGCAGCGCCATTTCATTAACACCAAAGGGAGAAACGACCTGGTAATACACAACGGGCCGGATGCCAAAAGCACCGTGGGGGTGATCATCGAAGCAAAAAAACCAGCCAACAGAGGCGAAATGGTTACTACTGAAAGACTCAACGCAAAAGCTTTTCAGGAACTGACCCTTTACTACCTGCGCGAGCGCATCACCCTCAACAACCTGGAGGTGAAACACCTGGTGATAACCAACCTTTATGAGTGGTTCATCTTCGACGCCACGCTTTTCGACCGGCTTTTTGCGCAAAACAAATTCTTTGTAAAACAATTCACCGACTTCGAGGGGGGAAGGCTGGCCGACACCAAAACCGATTTTTTCTACCGTAAGATCGCCGCACCTTTTATTGACAGCATAGCATCCGAAATCGAATTTACCTACTTCAATTTCCGCGATTATGAAAAGCCGCTGCGCAACACCGACAAGTCCGACGACACAAAACTGATCGTCCTCTTCAAGCTCCTTTCGCCCGAACACCTGCTCAAGCTCCCCTTTATGAACGACAGCAACAGCCTCGACCGCCGGTTCTACAGCGAGCTGCTGCACATCATCGGGCTTACGGAGACCAAATCGGGCGGCAAAAAACTGATCGAACGCAACAAGCCCGGTGAAAGAAATGCAGGTACCATCCTCGAAAATACCATCCTCCAACTCGAAAGCCTCGACAAGCTGAACCACCTCGAAAAAGCCGACCAGTATGGCAGCACTATGGATGAGCGGCTTTTCAATGTCGCCCTTGAACTTTCCATCACCTGGATCAATCGCATTTTATTCCTGAAGCTGCTCGAAGCACAACTGACAGCTTATCACAAGGGCGATCCATCGTATTCGTTCCTCAACCTCGAAAAAATCAACAATTACGACGACCTGAACAGTCTCTTTTTTCAGGTACTGGCATGTAAACCGCTTGAGCGGCACCCCGACGTAAAACAACTTTTCGAAAAGGTTCCGTACCTCAACTCCTCGCTGTTCGATCCTACCGATCTCGAACATGCCGCGCTGTTCATCAGCAACCTGCGCGACGACAAAGCCATTCCCATCATCCCCAGCACAGTACTGAAAGATGACCACGGGAAGCGGCGAACGGGAAACATGTCCACCCTCGAATACCTGTTTACTTTTCTGAATGCATACGACTTCAGCAGCGAAGGCTCGGAAGAAATCCAGGAGGAGAACAAAACCCTGATCAACGCTTCGGTTCTCGGATTGATCTTCGAGAAGATCAACGGCTACAAAGACGGTTCGTTTTTCACACCCGGCTTCATCACCATGTACATGTGCCGCGAAACTATCCGCAAGGCTGTGGTGCAGAAATTCAACGAAACCAAAAGCTGGAACTGTAAAGATTTCAGCGAGTTGAAAGAGGATATTCAGGAGGTCATCAGGAAGGGGAACCGGAAAGAGGTGCGCGCCGACGCAAACAGAATTGTGAACAGCATCAAAATTTGCGATCCGGCAGTGGGCTCCGGACACTTCCTGGTTTCGGCGCTCAATGAAATGATCGCCATCAAAAGCGAATTGAAAATACTTGTTGACAAAGCACTGGAACCCATCAACAGCCACCAGGTGGAGGTTGTCAACGACGAACTGGTGATCACCGACCTGGATGAACAGCTTTTCGAGTACAACCCGAACAACAGGGAGAGCCAGCGCGCGCAGGAAACGCTGTTTCATGAAAAGCAAACCATCATCGAGAACTGCCTGTTTGGCGTGGACATCAACCCCAATTCGGTGAAAATATGCCGCCTGCGCCTGTGGATCGAACTGCTGAAAAATGCTTATTACAAGCAAAACCCGTCAGGTCAGAGTGAACTCGAAACCCTTCCTAACATTGACATCAACATCAAGTGTGGCAACTCGCTGGTGAGCCGCTTTGCGCTGGATACCGACCTAAAACAGATTGCCCGGAGCGCCAAATGGAATGTCTTTTCGTACAGGAACGCCGTGGAGGCCTACAAAAAAAGTCCAGACAAGGAAATCAAGCGGGAACTGGAAAAGTTGATCCATAACATAAAGTCCAGCTATGTGGAGACCATTCAGCGGCGCAATCCTAAACTGCAGAAGTATTACAGCCTCAGGCAGGAGTACGATTATAAATTCCCCGAAAACGGGTTATTTGCTCATGACCCTGAAGTAAGCTATGGTGGAGATGCTGAAAAACTCCAAAACGAAAAACAAAGGCTTATCAACGATATTGAAAAGCTGCAGGCTGAATTAAACGCTGAGAAAACCTTCTTCGAAACGCACAATGCCTTTGAATGGCGGTTCGAATTCCCCGAAGTACTCAATGAAGACGGGGAGTTCTTGGGGTTTGACATAATCTTGGGCAACCCGCCTTACATAAGGCAGGAGGAACTTGGTGAATTAAAAAATCACCTTCAAGCCAACTATAAGGTATTTGCTTCAGGTGGCGATATTTTTTCCTACTTCTATGAATTGGCCCATAGAATTATCCATGATTATGGAAACCTCGCATTTATCAATAACACATTTGACAAAACCGCCGCAGGAAGAACACTCAGAGAGTTTGTAACCAACAACTTCAAATTTGAACGATACGTTGATTTTACCGATGTTACTGTTTTTGATGAAGCAACCACCTACCCTGTTATCTTCATCGCTCAGAAATCTGCCAGCAAAACTAGTTTCAAATTCTTCAAATACACAAAAGCTAATTTTGACAACAAAAAATTGATTTACGACGAAACTGTTTTTACTGAAATAGCTCAGGACAAAATGAATTCATCTGCATGGAATTTTATCAACCCTTTTGAGCAAAATCTTTTGTCTAAGATTCAAAACCATGAAACTGTCAAGGATAGTTTTGGCAGATGCTATCGCGGAATTCTAACTGGCTTTAACAAAGCATTCATAATCTGCCAAACAGACTATGAAAAGATTATTAGCGATGAAGAATCTTCTTTAGAAATCATTAAACCAATACTTGAAGGGAAAGATATTAAAAAGTGGACCACTTTTAGGTTTCCTTTAAAATGGGTAATATTCACAAGAAGAGGTATTGATATTTCAAGGTATCCAGCAATTGAAAGGTTTTTAAGTCAGTACAAGACAAATCTTTGCCCAAAAAGGAACAGAGAAGATAATGTCGGCAGAAAAGTAGGAAATTATAAATGGTTTGAAATTCAGGATGTTGTTGATTATTACACAGAATTTAATAAACCCAAGATCATTTTCCCAAACCTGCAAAATTCGAATAAGTTTGCTTTTGATGACACTGGAATTTATTTGAATGCGCCAGCGGTGTTTTTACCCTCAGATGATAAATCGCTCTTAGCCATTTTAAACTCCAAAGTGGTCTGGTATTTTTTAAAAAGTATCTGCGTAGTCAGAAGTGGAGGATACATTGAAGTCAAACCACAGTACTTTGAACAAATTCCTATTCCGGAAGGAGACTTAAAAACGAAAGCAACCTTAGCTGAATTAGCTGAACAGGTTATTAAACAAAAAAAGAAAAATCAGCAGACAGATATTTCAAGCCTCGAAACCCAAATAGACCAGTTTGTTTACCAGCTTTACGGATTGACTGAGGAGGAGATCAGAATTGTGGAGGAGAGTGTGCGGTAAAATAAGAAAGCCGCCGGTGGTCCCGCGTTCAGATTAGCTTACGTCATGCTTTTAAGCAATGACACCCCGTGAATTCTATTTTAGTACCAGGAGAAGTTTCACAAGAACCTGGCATCAATCTTCCCAATTAAAAATCTTCCGGCGAGAAGGTGAACCTCAGGCTTTTTGGATACTTTTGCCCGAAAACGATGATTAAAATGTTTAACGCATTCAAGTTTCAAATTTAAAATCAATGAGTGATTTAGAAAAGTATTTCAGGCAAAACGACAAGAGGCTTATTCACAAATGGGTACATTATTTTGATGTTTATGACCGGCATTTCAGCAAGTACAGAAACAAAGACATCGTAATTCTTGAAATTGGAGTATCGCAGGGTGGAAGTTTACAGATGTGGAAAAATTACTTTGGAACTGAGGCAAAAATTTATGGCATTGACATTAATCCACGGTGTAAAGAGCTGGAGGAAGAAAATATCAACATATTTATCGGATCTCAGTCAGACCGGAATTTTCTCAGGGAGGTGAAGAAGCAGGTGCCACCGATTGATATTCTGATTGATGATGGCGGTCATACTATGGTTCAGCAAATCATTAGCTTTGAGGAACTATTTGACCATGTAAAAGAGGAGGGCGTTTATTTATGTGAAGATTTGCATACCTCCTACAGGATCAAATATGGCGGGGGACATAAACGAAGAGGCACTTTCATTGAATACACCAAAAATTTTATCGACTTTTTAAATGCTTATCATTCAGAGCAAAAATCGCTTGGGGTCAATAACTTTACTAAATCCGTTGATTCAATTCATTACTACGACAGCATCATAGTGATTGAGAAACGGAAACGGGAAGAACCTTACCACGAAAAAACCGGCCACCTGTCTTTTCAGGATGTTGCCCCTGAAAGAAAGGGGATGGTGGGAAAGATCAGGTTAGGATTGCGGCAACTTCTTGTGATGATTAATGAGATCCTGCGTTTCTTCAGATTAGGCGGCTTTATCTGGAAATAGGCGCTGTCCAACACACGCTCACCGCCAAACATTCCAGCCTGCTTCAAGGCAAAGTCACCCCGTGAATGCAATCAGGCTTCCACCAAGATTTCAACTTCATCGACTTTTGCAAACGATTCACGGGGTGACTTTCAGTGAAACAGTGGAGTCACCCCGTGAATGCAATCAGGCGACCACCAAACTTTCAACTTCACCGGCTTTTACAAACGATTCATGGAGTGACTTTTATTGAAACAGGTCACCGTGCGTTCAGCTTAGGCTCCAGCCTAAGCTGCATTTATTTCTGCAGGCTCCAGCCTGCTTCGAGGCAAAGTCACCCCGTGAATGCAATCAGGCGACCACCAAACTTTCAACTTCATCGACTTTTGCAAACGATTCACGGGGTGACTTTCAGTGAAACAGTGGAGTCACCCCGTGAATGCAATCAGGCGACCACCAAACTTTCAACTTCATCGACTTTTGCAAACGATTCATGGAGTGACTTTTATTGAAACAGGTCACCGTGCGTTCAGCTTAGGCTCCAGCCTAAGCTGCATTTATTTCTGCAGGCTCCAGCCTGCTTCGAGGCATAGTCACCCCGTGAATGCAATCAGGCTTCCACCAAGATTTCAACTTCATCGACTTTTGCTAACGATTCACGGGGTGACTTTCAGTGAAACAGTGGAGTCACCCCGTGAATGCAATCAGGCGATCACCAAACTTTCAACTTCATCGACTTTTGCTAACGATTCACGGGGTGACTTTACCAGATCAGACATCAATTCCGAGTTGATTATCCACGTTTATACCGGATTCGGTTGGGTTTTTTATCATGCAGCGCCTCGCCCGAACACAGAATTCATTTATCAGGATATTTTCAATGCAGGATTTTGAACACAATTTCCTTCATCAGTTCGCCATCTTCCACTGCTGCTGAGTCGACCCCTTTGGCTTTCTGGTCGTATTCCCTCAGAATGGCAATGACACCCCGCAATTTCCTCATGTCGTAATTGGCGGCGGCTGTTTTTATTTCCTTCAGAAAAAACGGATTGATCGCAAGTTGGGAGGCAACATTTTTATCTGATTTATCCTTCAGCGAATGATACAGGAACAGCTTGCGGAAATGGATATACAGCATGGTGATCATAAAAACCACGGAGTTTTCTTTTGGGTTGGCGGCAAAATAGTTGATGATCCGGTTGGCTTTCATGATGTCGCGATCGCCCAGTGCTTTTTGCAACTCAAAAATATTGAAGTCTTTGCTTATCCCGATGTTTTTCTCCACAATCTCCGGCGTGATCTCTGCATTTTTGGCCACATTGATCACCAGTTTTTTCACTTCATTTTCAATCCTTGTGAGGTCGTTGCCAAGGCTCTCGGCGAGTACCATGCAGGTTTGATAGGAAATGCCGAAGCCCAGCCCCCTGATCATGTCCTCGATCCATTTTGGGATGGCATTATCATATAGTTTTTTCGATTCGAACAGTACACCATTTTTCTTGATCTGTTGGGAAAAAATAGTGCGTCCGTCCACCTTTTTGTATTTGTAATCAAGCACCAGGAGCGTTGTGGTTACCGGCTTGCTGACATAAGCCGCAAGCAGTTCATCTTTTTCGATTTGTTTCAGGTTCTGGGCTTCGCGTACGATCACCACCCTGTAATTGCCGAACACCGGGTACTCGCGTGCCAGCGAAATGATCTGGTTGGAGGTGACATCACGACCGTAAACAATTACCTGGTTAAACTCTTTTTCTTCTTCCGACAGCACGGTGGTTTCGATGAGTTTGCTTATTTTATCGATAAAATATGGCTCTTCACCGGTCAGGAAATAGAGCGGATAAAAGATTTTATTCCGGATGTCGCGTATGATGTCTTCGTATTTCATTCCGGGGTGTGATTAAAACCGCAGGTGCTTGACTGTTTGCCGGTTTTCGATCAGTTGTTTGAGTGAGTCAATGCCGATGTTCAGGTGGGTTTCGAGAAACTTTTCGGTGACCATGTGATCGCTCGATTCCGTTTTCACCCCTTCGGAGATCATTGGCTGGTCGGAGACCAGAAGCAGGGCGCCGGTGGGAATCTGGTTAGCGAAACCCACGATGAAGATGGTGGCTGTTTCCATGTCGATGGCCATGGAGCGCGTTGTTCTGAGAAACTTTTTAAACTTGTCGTCGTGCTCCCAAACCCTCCGGTTAGTGGTGAAAACGGTGCCTGTCCAGTAGTCGCGCGAAAACTCCCGGATGGTGGTGGAGATGGCTTTCTGGAGACTAAATGCAGGGAGCGCAGGGACTTCCGGCGGGAAGTAGTCGTTGGAAGTTCCTTCGCCACGGATGGCCGCAATGGGCAGGATGAGATCGCCCAACTGGTTCTTCTTTTTTAAACCACCACATTTGCCAAGGAAAAGGACGGCTTTCGGTTTTATGGCACTCAGCAAATCCATAATGATGGCTGCACTGGCGCTGCCCATCCCGAATTTGATCATGGTGATATGGCCGGCTGTAGCGCTTGGCATCGGCCGGTCCTGCCCAACGATCTCCACCCCGTTCCATTGGGCAAACAGCTCAAGGTATTTACTGAAGTTAACCAGCAAAATATACTCGCCGAATTCTTCCAGGGGAATGCCTGTGTAGCGGGGTAACCAGTTGTTTACAATCTCTTTTTTTGTCTTCATCTGCCAAAGATTTAAGCGGCAAAAATAGGTGAAAATGACTGATTAATTAACTTTGAGGCCTCAATTCACAAAAATGGATGTACTCAACCTGCCGGCTTATCAATACAAAATCCGCCAAAACGATGGGAAACAAGAGATTTTTGATCCTATCCGGCGAAAATATATAGCCCTTACACCAGAGGAATGGGTAAGACAGCATTTCATCCATTACCTCCATATTGTGAAAGCTGTGCCACTGACCCTGATCACCGTTGAACAGGAATTGGTTTACAATTCGATGAAAAGAAGGTCTGATATTGTGGTTTATTCCAACAAAGGTGTTCCGGCGCTGATGGTGGAATGCAAAGCAGCCTCCGTTGAAATCACACAAAAAGTTTTCGACCAGGTGGCCCGTTACAATCTGACCATGAAAGTCCCTTTCCTGGTGGTCACCAACGGGCTGAGACACATTTGCTGTAAAATCGACTTTGAAAAGTCTTCCTATAGCTTCCTGGAGGAGATTCCGGATTACCGGCAAATGGTGATTACCTGAAATATTTCGTAGTACAAAAGCAAGGTTAGTAAAAAGATCAATTTCTCACCACCATCAGCTTTTGGGCAAAAGCCCGCTCCTCTCCCGTGGTTGTATTCCTGAGAAGGATATTGCATGAATATATTCCGGCTGCAAGCCCGTTCAAATCCACCCTTTGCTCTTTGGAGTGAAGTTTGCCGCTGATTATGGTTAATCCATGGATGTTGTAAATTTCAAAACGTCCGCTGTAATAATTGCTATTGGCCAATTTTATGCTAACCCAGTCCGCCGCGGGATTAGGATAGATAAAAATGTCAGTTTCAGTGAGAAGTTTTTGGGTAATGCCGGTAACTGTCGGATCGTCAAGACCTGCAATGTAAGGCTTCTGACCGGCGCCGGAATAAGGCAGGATCAGTTCATTGTCGAAATTTAATTGTCCGCTGTGGATATGTGAAACAAAAATTTTGTCGCCAAGGGCGGCAATCTGTCCAGGATATGGGGAGGATGGGCCGTTTATCACTTTTTCGGTTTCAATACCGAGGTTGTGATTGAATAGCATGACCTTATGACTTTGATTATTGAAGGAATTGCGGGGAAAAAGCCCGATCATGGAGGGTGTACTCACCATATCGGCACGTATACTGGAAGTATTGCTGAAAAATGAGATTTGAGCTTCGTCGATTAGCTGACCGCCAAAACTGAATTTCTTCAAGGTATTTTTCGGAGTAAATCCTCCTTCAACCACCTGTTCGTAAACAAACAGGCCGCTATCGTTTGCTACAATCCGCCCGGTGATGTTACTAAACGTTTCATCAGTAAAAAGCCATTGGGCAATTAAATCCTCATCGAATCCCATAGTGATTGAAGCGTTCTGTGTTGGAGGCAACTGGATCAGGATAGTATCTACCGTTACCGATCCCGGGCCATTAAAACCACCGTTAAAATAAAGTTTGTTGTCGTAAAATGCAATATCCGAGACGAGTGTGAATGAAGGGGATATCACTCTCGATTTAAGGATGTTCCCGTCATTGTCCATAATCAGTATCCAGTCTGCCAGGTTCGACTGGCTGCGTATGTGTACGGCGATGTCGCTGGTGTTACCGACCGAGATATTGGCATACGTTCCCGATTTGCTTTCATCCGAAAAATACCATTTTCTGTTGCCATCTGCGTCAAGCATCAACATGAACATAAAATATTGACCCGATCCGTAAAATTCATCGCGATACTCAAAGTCGCCATAAGATTGTCCTACGATCAGAACATCGGTTCCTACAGTTGCCATATCGCCAATCAGCAACTCCCCGAGCAGGGAATCGGTCCTGAGCACTTCACCGTTGAATGAGGTTTTCAGGAGGTATGCATCACCCTTGAATGGCAATGTTACAGGAGCGTTATGAATTCCGGTGATGTACACATTGCTGTCGGCATCCACAGCGAGTGCCGCAACCTCATTACAATTTGAAATGTCGTAGGAATCAGCCCAAAGGAATTGCTGGCTGCTGACGGATTCGACAAATACGAAAAGGAATGTAACAGTAAAAAGTATTTTCATATCAGGTCGTTTTGGTAATTCACTATCCCAAACACATAAACTGCCTGATGGGTTCAATTTGATAGTCCTGTATTGATTTCGATGTGGGGAGCAGAAATAGGATATTTGATTTTATCAGGCAAGCTGGAGCTGAAAACAACAGATTCGACTTTTAATGGAGCCTGAACCAAAAAAGCACCGTGAATTGCAACCCCAATTGGTCATGCCTTTTAGCATTTACTTCAATAATCTGGGCTTGTGTTTGGGTCAATTTAAGTTCAAATTTGGTGTACGAATCACAGCTTTAACAATGATCAAAAAAAAACCTGACGGGTCCCCGTTATTTATGTCGCAGGAGACCTATCAGGTTGATTATTTTGCCAACTTATGGACATTTCCACCATTTCAGGCAGGGAAGTGAAGAGTCGTCTGTCTACCCTTCAATAGCTGTTACGCCTGGCAGTTCTTTGCCTTCGATAAACTCGAGCATGGCGCCGCCGCCTGTTGATACGTAACTGACTTTGTCGCCAAGATTATACTGGTTGATGGCTGCAACTGAGTCGCCACCTCCGATTAACGAAAAAGCACCTTTTGAGGTGGCGTCGGCAATGGCATGAGCGATCTGTTCGGTACCAGCTGCAAAATTGGGCATTTCAAAAACACCCATTGGGCCGTTCCAGAGGATCGTTTTTGAATTGTCGATCACTTCGATGAATTTTTTACGCGTATGTTCTCCAATATCAAGTCCCATCCAGCCGTCGGGTATTTCGTCAGAAGGGCAGCTTTTCCTGTTGGCTTCGTTATCAAATTTGTCGGCTATGATGGCGTCTTCGGGGATCAGTAACTTAACACCTTTAGATTTGGCGTCGCTGATGGCCTGTTTTGCCGTTTCGATCAGATCATCTTCGATCAGCGAATTTCCAACATAGCCTCCTGTCGCTTTGATAAAGGTGAACATCATTCCACCGCCGATAATCAGGTTATCCACCTTGTCCAGCAAATTCCTGATGATCTCGATTTTTCCGGAAACCTTTGCACCGCCGAGGATGGCTGTGAACGGGCGCCCGGGCTCTTTCATCACCTTGTTGATGTGTGCCAGTTCGTTGGCCATCACGTATCCGAAATATTTGTCTTTCGGGAAGAACTTAGCAATGATGGCTGTGGAGGCATGGGCACGGTGTGCAGTGCCAAAGGCGTCATTTACATACACATCGGCAAGGCGGGCCAGCTTTTGGGCAAAATCTTCATTCCCTTTTTCTTCTTCCTTGTAAAACCTGAGGTTTTCGAGCAGGAGCACCTCGCCGCTTTTCATGGCTGCGGCCATTTTTACCGCTTCTTCACCAATGCAGTCACCGGCGAATTTTACTGCTGTACCAAGCTTTTCAGAGAGTACCGGGAGAAGGTGACGAAGAGAAAACTTATCCTCAGGACCGGTTTTTGGCCTGCCGAGATGCGACATCAAAATCACCATACCACCATCCTTCTGGATTTTTTTGATGGTTGGGATGGCAGCATCAATCCGGTTGGTATCGGTCACTTCAAATTTCTCGTTCAGCGGAACGTTAAAATCAACCCTGATTATCGCTTTCAGGTTGTTAAAATTCAGATTATCAATTGTCTTCATTAATTTTAGTTTTAAAATTGCGTTTGCAAAGATAGTTAACCAAATGGTTCCATAATGGTGAGTAAGACAACGTAATATGACCCCACTCGTTGTCGTGAGGAATATTATTTTTGCAAAAAACTGTAAATGATGCATTACCCAGGCAATTTAAAAAGTAAACTTCCCAACACCGAGCAATCCATCTTTGCCATCATGTCGAAAATGGCGGCTGATCATGGCGCCATCAATCTCTCACAAGGCTTTCCTGATTTCGGGATTTCAACCGACCTGATTGATCGTGTGCATCATTATATGAAGGCCGGCCATAACCAGTATGCACCCATGCCCGGGATTCCGGCACTCAGGCAGGCAATTTCGAAGAAAGTGAAAAAAGATCACGGAATTTTATACGATCCTGACCTTGAGATCAACATCACGGCAGGGGCTACGCAGGCGCTCTACACAGCTATTTCGGCGTTTGTCCGGGACGAGGACGAAGTGATCATTTTCGAGCCCGCTTATGATTCCTATGCCCCGGCGGTGAGGGTGAATGGCGGTCATGTGAAGTATGCCCAGATGGAAATGCCCAATTACACGATTAACTGGCCGCATCTTGCCCGACTGATGACCAACCGCACCAAAATGATCATCATCAACACGCCGCATAACCCAACCGGCGCTGTGCTCAGCGAAAGCGACCTGATCCAGTTACAGCGCATCACCTTAAACACGGATATCATTGTGCTGAGCGACGAAGTGTATGAACATCTGATCTTCGATGGTTTGCAGCATCAAAGCGTCTGTCGCTTTCCCGACCTGGCTTCACGCAGCCTTGCCATTGGATCTTTTGGCAAAACCTTTCACGCCACAGGCTGGAAAGTAGGCTTTGTGCTGGCGCCTGAAAACCTGATGCGCGAGTTCAGGAAAGTACACCAATGGGTTGTTTTTGCAGTGAATACGCCCATTCAGATGGCCATCGCCGATTTTTTGCAGGATGCCGGAAACTACCAAAACCTTCCGGTATTTTTTCAGCAAAAGAGGGACAAGTTTCTTGATCTTATCAAAACATCACGCTTTAAGCCCATCCCCTGTTTTGGAACTTATTTCCAGTGCCTCGACTATAGCACCATTACCGATGAGGCCGATGTTGAGTTTGCACGGCGGATGACTGTGGATTATAAACTCGCTTCAATCCCGCTCTCTCCTTTCTTTATGAACGGTCGTGACGATAAAATTCTTCGCTTCTGCTTCGCCAAAAAAGAAGAAACCCTCCAACAAGCAGCCGAAATTTTATGCAGGATTTAAACATTGCCCTGGTTCAATCTTCGCTGGTTTGGGAAGATGTGGATGCCAACCTTGCCGCTTTTGACCAAAAACTGAATGCGATCCCCCTGGGCGCCGACCTGGTCATGCTGCCCGAAATGTTTAACACCGGTTTTTCCATGAATCCCAAAAAGATTGCTGAAAAGCCTGATGGCAAATCGTTGAAATGGCTGCAACAAAAAGCAGTTGATCTGAACTGTGTCATCACCGGCAGCATCCTCACCGAAATGGATGGCCGCTTCTACAACCGGCTTTACTGGGTACACCCCGAAGGCGCCTTCGATTCTTACGATAAACGGCACCTTTTCAGGCTGGGGGAGGAGTTTAAGGTATTCACTGCTGGCAGCGAAAGGATGATTTTTCACCTGAAAGGCTGGAACATTCTCCCTTTGATCTGTTACGACCTGCGTTTTCCGGTCTGGATCAAAAACCGCTTTATTGACCAAAGCTACGAATATGACCTTATCCTCTGCATTGCCAACTGGCCGGCTGTGCGCCAATACGCCTGGAATCATCTGCTGATTGCCCGCGCCATCGAAAACCAGGCGTATGTTGCTGCAGTGAACAGGGTTGGTGACGATGGCAACGGACTTGCCCACACCGGCGACTCAGCCATCCTTGATCCGCAAGGGCAGGTCATCACAAAGGCAAATCCCAGCGCTGACCAGATCATCACAGCAACCCTATCCAAAAGAGAACTGCATGAATTCCGCCAGTCTTTCACTGTCGGACTGGATTGGGATGAGTTTGAGATGAAACACAAATAATCCCACTCACCAAAAAATACCTACTTTCGCGCTCAATTTTGATGTACGACAATGAAAATTATTATTGCGGGGGATGGGGAGGTTGGCTTTCATCTTGCTAAGCTCCTAACCGATGAGCATCACGACATTACGGTAGTTGATCCGCATAGCGATCTGCTCAAGATGGTGGAGTCGAACTCCGACCTGATGACCATTGCCGGAGACTCAACCTGTATTTCGGTGCTCGAGCGCGCCAGCGTAAAACGTGCTGACCTGCTTATCTCAGTTGTTCATGATGAGAATGTGAATCTGATGACCAGTATCATCGGAAAAAAACTGGGCGCCCGGAAAACCATTGCCCGTGTAAACAACACGGAATTTCTTGAACCTGAAAACCAGGTACTCTTCCGTTCATTGGGGGTGGATCACCTGGTGTGCCCCGAGCGACTTGCTGCGGAGGAAGTGGTGGCGTTGCTTGAGCGATCGGCTGCAACCGAAACATTTGAATTTTCGGGTGGGAAATTGTTGCTTTTCCTTATTAAACTCGACCAGAACGCTTTAGTCATTGGGAAAACACTCGACCAGATCGCCGGTGAATTTCCTTATCTCGATTTCAGGGCAGTAGCCATTCATCGCAACGGGAAAACCATCATCCCGCGAGGGCATGACCAATTCATGGTGAACGACCTGACCTATGTTGTTACAAAGCCCGACGGAATTAAGACGCTTCTTGAACTTGGCGGTAAAGAGGAGTTCAAAATCAACAATGTGATGGTTGTCGGTGGTGGAAGGATTGGCCGTAAAACATGCAGAAGGCTACAAAGTTCACATAAGATCAAGCTGATTGAAATTGACCGTGAGCGTACCCATGAATTGAGTGATGAGCTTGAAAATGTGCTGATCATCAATGGTGATGCACGCGACATTAACCTGTTACAGAATGAAGACATCGAAAGTATGGATGCGTTTATTGCCGTAACCGACAGCTCGGAAACCAATATTCTGACTTGTCTTCATGCACGAAAATTTGGTGTTAAGAAAACCATCGCCCTGGTTGAGAATATTGATTATATCGACATTTCCCAGAACATCGGAATAGATACAGTGATTAATAAAAAGCTCATCACTGCCAGTTACATAGCGCGGTTTACCATGCGATCGGAGATCATTTCGAACAAAGTGCTTCATGGTATTGATGCTGAAGTTTTCGAGTTTGTGGTCAAAGATAAATCTGAAATTACACTAAGACCCATCCGAAAGCTCAATTTCCCCACCGATGCTATCATCGGGGGCATTATCAGGGGTGAAGAAAGTCATATTGCCGTTGGTAATTTCAGAATCAAAGATGGTGATAAAGTGATTGTTTTTTCGCTGCCAACAGTAATCCATAAAGTAGACCGGTTTTTCAGATAGACATTTATGTATATCCGAAAACATATCAATAGCAGAATCATTTTTCAGATCATTGGGATTCTCCTTGTGATTGAGGGATTCTTCATGCTATTGTCTTTGCCTTTTTCCTGGTATTATGGAAGTGCCGGATTGTTCAACTGGGGGTTGTTTGATGTAAATTATGATTTCTGGCCCTTGGTCATATCATCTTTGATTTGTTTTCTCACAGGTACAATACTTTATTTTGTCAATGGGAAAGCCATGCGCGAATCCATTGGCAAGCGCGAAGGTTACATTATCGTTTCTTCAGCATGGGTGGTCATCTCAGTTTTTGGAGCATTGCCTTTTATACTAAACGGTAGCATACCTGATTTTACCGATGCATTTTTCGAGACAATGTCAGGCTTTACCACCACCGGCGCCACTATCCTGACTGACATAGAAGCGGTTCCAAAGGGATTGCTCTTCTGGCGGGCTACTACTCATTGGATCGGGGGTATGGGAATTATCGTTTTGTCATTGGCTATCCTTCCTTTTCTGGGTATTGGCGGAATGCAACTTTTTATTGCCGAAGTTCCCGGCCCAACACCGGATAAGTTGCACCCACGAATTACGCAGACGGCAAAACGTCTTTGGGGCATTTATTTCCTGTTGACTTTTGCCCAGACCCTACTGATGATGCTTGGCGGACTCGATCTATTCGACAGCCTTACGCATGCCTTTGCAACTATGGCGACAGGCGGCTTTTCGACAAAGAATGACAGCATTGCAAGCTTTTCACCCTACCTTCAGTATGTGATCACCGTGTTTATGTTTCTTGCCGGGGTAAATTTTACCCTGCACTATATGGCACTTCATGGTCGTCTGAGGGATGTTTTTCGTAATGAAGAATTCCGCTATTATGTTTTCGCCATTGTTTTATCCACAGTGGTGATTGCTACAGTACTCGTATTGACAAATTTCGCCACACCAGAACTCTCATTTCGGGAGGCGGTATTTACTGTGGTGTCAATAATGACCACCACAGGCTTTGTTACTGCTGATTACCTGATGTGGCCCGGGGCATTGTGGTTTATCATTTTCATGCTGATGTTTATCGGGGGAAGTGCCGGATCAACGGGTGGTGGGGTAAAAGTGGTAAGGCAAATGCTATTGCTGAAAAACAGCTTGCTTGAACTGAAGCGATTATTGCATCCTCAGGCCGTTATCCCGGTTAGGATGAATGGTAAGCCTGTATCACAGGAAATCATTTTAAGAGTACTCGCTTTCTTCCTGATTTATATGCTTGTTTTTGCCTTTGGGGTTTTTGTGATGTCCATGCTTGGACTCGATTTTGATACGGCCATAGGTGCTTCTATAGCCTCACTCGGTAATATCGGCCCGGGCATTGGAAAGGTTGGACCGGTTTTTAACTTCACCATTATCCCAGATCTGGGTAAATGGTTCCTCTCCTTTTTAATGCTGCTTGGAAGGCTGGAGTTTTTTACCGTACTTATTCTCTTTTCGCCTGCTTTCTGGAGGAGATAAAATTGCCGGTTAATACGATTGGCAACCAGTCAAAAGATTATTTTTGCGCCAAAACACAAACCTGAGTTGCAATCCTTACCTACATACCGAAATATCTGGAATTTATCCTATCCAATTATCCTTAGCATCATTGCCCAAAATATCATCACGGTGATTGATACGGCATTTCTTGGAAGAGTTGGAGAAGTGGAACTCGGCGCTTCAGCTATCGGCGGGCTGTTCTATTTTTCATTGTTTATGCTGGGATTTGGCTTTGGTACAGGGGCTCAGATACTGATGGCCAGACGTAATGGTGAGCAGCGATTTAGTCAGGTCGGAAAGATTTTCGACCATACAATGTACTTCTTTGTGTTGATGAGTGTGGTGTTGATCCTGCTTAATTATTTGTTTTCCACTATTTTCCTGAAATACTTTATTTCCTCTGATGCGATTTACGAATCGTCTGTAATTTACCTGAACATCAGGATGTGGGGAGTGATGTTTGCGCTGACCAATGTGGCATTTCGTGCTTACTTTGTTGGGATTACCAAAACCAGCCTGCTGGGCTATGGCGCAGCCATCATGGCTATCGTGAATGTTGCCCTGGATTATCTGCTTATTTTCGGGCATTATGGCTTTCCTGAAATGGGGATCGCCGGCGCGGCAATAGCCTCTGTTATTTCCGAAGGGGTGGCTTCCTTGTTTTTTGTCCTTGCCACGATCTTCGACCCGGTCAACAGGAAGTATCACATTTTCCGGCTCCCGAAATTTGACAAGGACATTATTGTAAGAACCTGGAACATCTCGGTGTTTATCATGCTGCAAAACTTTGTCTCCGTAGTGGGCTGGTTTCTTTTTTTCCTGGTGATCGAGCAGACAGGTGAGCGCCCGCTGGCCATTTCAAATATTATCCGCAGTCTTTACATGACACTCATGATCCACATCTGGGCCTTTAGTTCTTCAGTGAATACGCTGGTGAGCAATACTATCGGCGCCGGGGCTTCCTATCTTGTTATTCCTATTGTCCGCAAGGTGAACATGCTAAGTTCGATGATTACTTTGGTTGTGATCCTTATTTCGGTAAGTTTCCCTGAATTTTTGATCCGAATTTACACTGATGACCCTGAACTCATTGCGGGGGCAAAATCGGTGTTGTATGTCGTTACCGGTGCTGTGTTACCTTTGGCATTATCCGTTAACTGGTTCAGCGGTGTGTCTGGCACTGCCAGAACCAGCACTGCCCTGTTGATTGAGGTGGTGTGTATTTTTATTTACCTGATCTATATTTTCCTCATTGCTTTCCATTTCAGGCTTTCGTTGCCTGTCATCTGGACTGCAGAATATGTTTACATCGTCACTTTGGGTGTTTCTTCTTATCTTTACCTCAAATTTGGAAAATGGCAAAACAAAATAATTTAATTAAAATATTGATTATGAAAAGAATGGTTTATTTATTTATGGTAAGTTTCCTTTTAACGGTTTCTGTTGGATGTACAAAAAGGAATCCTGAAAACTACAATAAAGAGGCGCTGCTGGCCACTCTTTTTCATCAGCAGGCTGCAGAAATGAAGGCGCTGTCATATCAGGCCTACAACCTTGCAACGCGGCAGTTGGATGAAGCGCTGCTGGAAAATGAAAACCCAGGCGCTCTGGCCATTGTCCTCGATCTGGACGAAACTGTGCTGGATAACAGCCCACACCAGGCTGAGTGCATAATTAAAAATTTCAATTATCCGACCGGCTGGGCTGAATGGTGCCAGAAAGCTCAAGCGCCGGCACTTCCGGGGGCGGTTGATTTTCTTAAGAAAGCTGTTGATCATGGGGTTCAGGTGTTTTATGTCTCCAACCGTAATGATTCGCTGCGTGAAGTAACAAAGGAAAATTTTGCAGAAGAAGAAATTCCACTTCAGAGTGAGGACCATCTTCTGCTGAAGACAACGGAATCAGGAAAGGAAAGCCGCCGGCAAATCATCAGTCAGCAATACAAGATCATCATGCTGATCGGGGATAATTTATCCGACTTCCACCAGGTTTTCGATAAGCAAACCACCGAAAGGAGGGCTGCGCTCACTGACAGCCTTCAGGCAGAATTCGGCAGCCGGTTTATTGTACTGCCAAATGCCATGTATGGAGATTGGCTCAATGCTCTGAATAATTATGATTACAAAATGAGTGCTGAGGAAAAATCTGTGTTGTACAACAAATTGCTGAAAGGATTTGGCTATGTCAAACCTGCTGAATAGTTGTCTTTTATCTCTTGTGCTGCTGCTTGTTGGTCAATGCAGCGGGCAGGTAAAAGAGACCACCAGCCGCCGGGCTGAACATGAGGCACTGGTTTCTAACTATATACTCGGGCAGGGCGTTTCCGATTTTAAAGTGATCGAAGCCATGTATAAAGTTGAACGCCATCGCTTTGTGCCGGAAAATATGCAGGCCTATGCTTACAGCGACCAGCCCCTGCCGATCGGTGAAGGACAAACCATTTCGCAACCGTCGCTGGTTGCATTTATGACCGAGTTGCTTGAACTGAAAAGAACGGACAAGGTGCTCGAAATCGGAACTGGTTCCGGTTACCAGGCGGCTATCCTCGGCGAATTGGTTGATAGCGTCTTTACTGTCGAGATTATCGCTCACCTTGGAAACAATGCAAAAAAGCTTCTTGCAGAATTGGGTTACGATAATATTCATGTAATGATTGGTGATGGATATAAAGGCTGGCCTGAATTTGCCCCTTTCGACGCCATCATCGTAACCTGTGCACCGTCGGATATTCCGCAGCCCTTGCAGGATCAACTGTCCGAAGGGGGAAGGATGGTTATCCCGGTTGGAAAGGAGAATTCAGTTCAGGAGCTTGTACTTTTACGCAAGCGAAAAGGAAAAATCATCCGCGAATCCGTTTTGACAGTGCGGTTTGTGCCGATGCTTAAAGAAGATGGAGGGAAGTACTGAGCGCTTGTGATAACCGATGTTCGATATTCATTATCTGAGTCACCCGGTGAATAGTTTCAAATTATCACTAAACTTTAAACTGTGGTGGTTCTTGCAGATGATTCACCGGGTGACTGGTTTTCATATTCCAATTCACCCGGTGAATGCTACCAAACTTCGACAGTGCTTCGAACCGTGGTGGACATTTCAGACGATTCACAGGGTGACTACGATTTAACAATTCACCCCGAGAGGATACCATCCCCCCGCCAAACCTGAAACTGCGGTGGCTTTTGCAGGTGATTCACGGATTGAATGATCTCTGTTGAATGTATAACCTGAAAATAAGGTAATCCCGAGGGGATCCCTACGGGATAAGGTTGAAAAGCCTGATGGCTGCTCAATCCTACTAAGGTTTGAGGATGCTAATAAGGTTTTCAATTTTTCGGAGAAGGAAAACCTTATCCCTAAAAAAAACCTTAGTAGAGAAAATGTTTTGTAAAAATCAACCTTATTACCTTATTGGTGGACTTTGCAGGTGGTTCACGGGTGAATAAAGAAATAGCCTTGGGCCATTGTAATGACTTTTAATTATGACTTTTGGTCATTAAAGCTCGGGGTTGCCATCCCCTCCTCCCGCTCAAAGCCTGCGCAGCAAAGCTTTCATCCCGGTTTCCAATTCACCCCGTGAATGTTACCAAACTCCCACTAAACCTGAAACTGCGGTGGCTTTTGCAGGTGATTCACCGGGTGAATGTTTTTCACTCAATATTCCAAATTTCCCATGATTTACTCCAAACAGAAGACACTCCGTGAATTTGGGAGAACTACGTCTAAATTTTTGGATTTTGCCCCGGTTTTAAGATGCCTTTTTCGGTAATTATTCCTATAATCAAACTTGCCGGAGTTATGTCAAAAGCCGGGTTTATGGCGGTTGATCCGGGCGAGGCCACACGGATTTTGCGCACAACACCTGTTTCGTCAGTCCCGGATTGAAAAAGCACTTCTTCATCGCTTCGCTGCTCAATCACAATATCGTTTCCTGTTTTACAATTCAGGTCGAAAGTGGAGGTTGGAGCGGCGATGTAGAACGGGATTCCAAAATATTGAGCCACGATGGCTTTTTCAAACGTTCCGATCTTGTTGGCTGTGTCGCCGTTGGCAGCAATGCGGTCGGCGCCGGTAATGATCAAGTCAACTTTTCCCTGCGCCATCAGCCATGCGCCGGCTGTGTCGGGCACGATTTGATGCGGTACGCCGGCGTTGTTCAGCTCCCACGCCGTAAGCCGGGCGCCCTGTCCGCGTGGCCGGGTTTCGTCAGCCCACACAAAAACTTTTTTACCTGCCTGATGCGCCGTATAGATTGGCGAGAGTGCGGTGCCATAATCCACAAACGCCAGCCAGCCTGCGTTGCAATGGGTAAGGATATTGCATTTGCCGGGGATCAGCTCATTTCCAAACTGCCCGATGGCTCTCGAATCGGCAATATCTTTTGTAGCAACCTGCTGTGCCATGTCGAAGGCGGATTTCGGGGACTTTAACCCGGCTTCGAAAACCAGTTCCACGGCATAAAACAAATTCCGGGCAGTGGGTCTTGTGTGTTGGATATCGGTTTTTGCCTGCTGAATAAATTCTTCAGTATTTTTTGCCGGCGCCATCAGAAATGCCTGCGCCATGGCAAAACCTGCCGCAGCGCCAATTGCGCCTGCGCCGCGCGTGGTCATGTCAACAATCGCACGGCAGGTGGCCAGGTAATCATCCGACCTGAAAATGGCAAACTCAAAAGGCAGCCTGTTCTGGTCAATCATAAACACCGACCGGCCCTCCATCCATATCGTTCTGTACTCTTTTCCGTTGATTTTCATTTTAAAATTACTTACGCCCTTTCATTATTCCTCAAAACTCTGACAGGTCTGAATCCCGTGTGTACGGGACTGTCAGGTTTTCTATTCAACATTCAATATTCCATGTTCGATATTCTCCAAAGGAGTCCTTCGGACATTATTCCTTAAAACCCTGACCGGTCTGAATCCCGTGTGTACGGGACTGTCAGGTTTCGTTACGTCTCCTAAGCCCTCTGCCCCTTGCCCTCTGCCTTCTGCCCCATGCTCTATGCCCCAGCTCTATGCCCCATGCCCTTTGCCCCATGCCCTTTGCCTTCTGCCCTCTACCCTTTGCTCACTGCTCTCCGCCCTCTGCCCTTTGCCCTAGTCCTACCATATAAAAGCATCATCATTCAGCCATTTCCCCTGCACCTTCAACACCTGCTCGACGATATCGCGAACGCAGCCTTCTCCACCCTTAAGATGAGAGATGTAATGGGAAAGTGCTTTGACTTCTTCTGCAGCATCTGCCGGACAAATCACTACACCAGCCTCCCGCATGATCTGCAAATCGGGAATGTCATCACCCATAAACAGGACTTCTTCTGGCTTTAGCTGGTGTTTTTTCAGGTAATCGTGATAGACCTGGATTTTGTGTTCGACTTTAATGAACACATCCATAATCCGGAGCCCGTTCATACGATGACGAATGGCTTCGGAAGTTCCTCCAGAGATCACGGCAAGGCGAAAACCCTTTTTGACGGCCAGTTGCAGTGCGTAGCCATCCTTCACATTGGCGGTGCGTAATTGTTCGCCGGTTTCAGTAAGTATCACCTTCCCATCAGTGAAAACCCCGTCATAATCGAAGATCAGCGTTGTGATGTGTTTGAGTAGTTCTTTATAGTTCTTTACGGCCATGAGATCAGTTTTATTTTGTAGTGAAATAATCATTGATTTGTTTGCTGATCAGCTCATACATCAGCTGTTTACCAGGATCATGGTTAAGCATTTCGATGTGTTTCCGGATCACATTGAAGTCGTTCCTGAGGGCGGGTCCGGTTTGGGCAAGAGCAGGAGATGTTCCCCTTAGTTTGGCAATCGTTTCGGTGATTAAAGGCAGTAAAATATCAAAATCTATTCCGGCACGCTGAAGAATATCGTCGGCGTTGACCATCATAAAGTTGGTAAAATTGCAGGCAAAAACCGCCGCAAGATGAATCACGGCCCGCTGCTGCGAACTGATCAAACGCACATCGCCTGAAATAGTCCGGGCAAGTTCTGTTAGCTCATCCTCTGTTTCTTTATCCTGCGCTTCGATGCAGACCGGTGTTGTGGAAAAATCAGTTTCGTGTGATTTTGAAAAAATGTTTAAAGGATAAAAGACGCCGCATTTTTCTGAAATTGATTGAATCGCAGTCATGTCCACCGATCCTGAGGTGTGGACAACTATTTTTCCGGGCAAATATAAATGGGTGGCTATTCCGGCAATCGAGTCGTCCGAAACAGAAATGATGTAGAGGTCTGCGTTGTGATCAATTTTGGTAAGGTCGTTTATGGGCAGCGCCCCAAGCATAACAGCCAAGTCTTTTGCTGATTCAGGTGTCCGGCTGTAAATCTGGGAAATGTTTTTGCCGTGTTTTTGAAACACTTTACCAATTTGAGTAGCCACTCTTCCGGCGCCGATCAGGACAATTTTGTTGATGGGCATATTTACCTGGATAATTTCAGAGATTTGAGCAGTGCGATGGTTTGCTCCGGATAGTCAGAGGCAAAAATGGCATTCCCGGCCACCAGCACATCAGCGCCGTAATCAATCAGGCGCTGCGCGTTGTCGGTATTTACACCGCCATCCACTTCAATTAGCGCATGTGACGATTTTGAAAGGATTAGATCCTTAAGTCGGGAAATTCTCGAATACGTGTTTTCGATGAATTTCTGTCCGCCAAAACCAGGATTCACACTCATCAGCAATACAAAATCCACCTCTGCTATGATGTCTTCGAGAAGTAAAACATTAGAATGGGGATTTAGGACAACACCTGCTTTCATCCCAAGTGTTGTGATAGCTTCAATGGTCCGGTGCAGATGGACTGATGCTTCATAGTGCACGCTGAGCAGGTCGGCGCCGCAATCTTTGAAGGATTGCAGATAGCGTTCCGGTTCGACAATCATCAGGTGAACATCCAGCGGTTTATCTGTGAGTTTTCTGATTTGCCTGATCACCGGCTGTCCGAATGAGATATTGGGAACGAACTTCCCGTCCATGACGTCCACATGAATCCAGTCAGCTGCGCTGTGGTTGAGCATGTCAATATCCCGCTTCAGATTGCCAAAGTCGGCGGAAAGTAAAGATGGTGCTATCAGATGAGCCATAAAAGATAATTTGTGTTGACAAAAGTACAAAAAGAAAGATATGAAGGACACACTTTGCATAGTCACCCGTGCAATCAGTCTGGGTAAACCTATATTGCGGTAACAACGCCAAAAACCAGGTCATTCTCCCCCGAGGTACGACCTGAGAATCTGGCATTTTACATTCTCTTTGAGCTTTTTAATGGCTGTTTCCTTGATCTGCCGAACACGTTCCCGCGAGAGGTCAAACCGCTCACCTATTTCCTGCATAGTCATCGGGTAGCTTTGCTGAAATCCAAAGTAGCATCGGATAACATCGGCTTCACGGGGTGTAAGTTGTTGAATTACTGATTCAATTTCCTTGCGTAATGATTCGAGGATGAGCCTTTGCTCCGGAGAGGGCTGGTCGGTGGAGTTGATCAAATCGAGCATAGTACTTTCTTCGTCGTAAACCAGCGGTGCATCCACGGAAATATGTTTTTCAGCAAACCGCATCAGCTCTTTGATTGTACGCACGGGAACTCCTAAATAATCAGCTATTTCATGAAGCTCAGGGGATCGGTCCAATTGCTGTTCAAGTTCAATGCAACTTTTAAGTAACTTATTAAGCAGGATCACCTTGTTTAATGGAAGCCGTATCATTCTTGAGTGCTCGGCAAGTGCCTGGAGTATGGACTGCCGAACCCACCAAACGGCATAGGAGATAAATTTGAACCCCCGTGTTTCATCAAATCGAAGTGCAGCTTTGATCAGTCCTAAATTCCCCTCGCTGATCAGATCGGGCAGGCTCAGTCCCTGGTTTTGGTATTGCTTGGAAACCGAAACCACGAAACGCAGATTAGCCCTGATGAGCTTAATGAGTGCTTCGTGGTCTCCTATCTTGATACGACCGGCAAGTGTAACTTCTTCCTCAGCAGAAATCAGGTCTTCTCTTCGGATTTCCTGGAAATACTTATCCAGGGAAACGGTCTCCCTGAACGTGAGCTGACGGGTGATTTTAAGTTGCCTCATGCCATTTTTTGTATGGTTGTAATCATTGCACAAGATCAAATCTGTGCAAACAATCACAGAGGCAAACATAAACAAAATATTCCGGATTATCCCTGGAAAAATTTTACTTTAAAAAATCTTTATCTTCTTGGAGGTCTGTCCGGTCTGAAATTACGGTCTCCGTCACCCTCGCCTCTGCTGCGATTGTCCCTGTTATCACGGTTATCTCTGTTATCCCTGAAATTCCTGTTATCACGGTTATCCCTGCCGCCACGGTCATCACGTTCGCGGGTGTTCTCCTGATAACCCTCCGGTTTTGGGAGTAACTGCTTGCGCGAAAGCTTCAGTTTGCCTGTTTTTCCATCTACTTCAAGCAATTTAACATCAATCTCATCACCCACCTTCATCACATCTTCCACGTTGGCAATTCTGCGCCAGTCAATTTCTGAAATGTGAAGCAATCCCTCTTTTCCAGGCAAAATTTCGACGATTGCACCGAAGGTTATGATCGACTTGACTTTTCCTTTGTAGGTAGCTCCAATTTCAGGAATAGCGATAATGCCTTTGATACGTGCTTTTGCTGCTTCAATTGAGCTTTTGTTAACAGCTACAATGTCTACAACGCCAAAATCACCCACTTCTTCAATTACAATAGTGGAGTTGGTTGTAGCCTGGATATCCTGGATGATCTTTCCACCCGGACCAATAATGGCGCCAATAAACTCTTTAGGAACAGTTAATTGTTCAATTCTCGGAACATGAGGTTTGTAGTCTTCACGTGGATGGCTGATGGTTTTTTCGATTTCGTTTAGGATGTGTAACCTGCCTCTCAGTGCCTGCTCCAGCGCTTCTTCCAAAATTTTGTAAGATAATCCGTCCACTTTTATATCCATCTGGCAGGCAGTGATGCCATCGCGTGTACCTGTCACTTTGAAGTCCATATCACCGAGGTGATCTTCATCGCCGAGGATATCGGAAAGTACGGCATATTTGCTGCCATCTTTACTGGCAATCAATCCCATGGCAATTCCTGATACGGGTTTCTTGATTTTCACACCTGCATCCATCAGGGCAAGTGTACCGCCGCACACAGTGGCCATTGAGGATGAACCGTTGGATTCGAGGATATCGGATACGATCCTGATGGTGTAAGGGTTAGCTTCTCCGCTTGGAACGACAGGCTTAAGCGCTCTCAGCGCAAGGTTCCCATGACCGATCTCCCGCCTGCTTGTTCCACCCCTGAATCTGACTTCACCAGTAGAGAAAGAAGGGAAATTATAATGCAGGATAAAATCACTTTTGCCTTCAAAAACAGCACCGTCAATCACCTGCTTGTCGAGCTTCGTACCAAGAGTTACAGTTACCAGTGCCTGGGTTTCACCACGCGTAAAGATAGATGATCCATGCGCTGCAGGGAGGAAATCAACTTCTGACCAGATTGGACGAATTTCATCCAGTTTGCGGGTGTCAATCCTGCGGCGTTCTGTTAATACAAAATTCCTGACCGCTTCTTTTTCAATGTCGTGGTAATACCGTTTGATCATTGCGGCTTTATCTTTGGCTTCCTCCTCAGGTAATGTTTTTACAAACTCCTCAATAACTCCGCTGAATAGCTCTGAACGTTGATGTTTGGCTGTTCCCATTCCGGCTATTTCGTAGCATTTTGAGTAGAGTTCATCATGCATTTTTGCTTTGAGTGCTTCATCGTTGGTTTCGTGCTCATAAACGCGCTTGGTTTGAGCTTTCTCAACCATTGCAGCCAGTTCAACCTGAGCCTTGCATTGCAGTTTGATGGTTTCATGGGCAAATTTGATGGCTTCGAGCATGTCGGCTTCTGACACTTCCGACATTTCACCTTCAACCATCATAATATCTCTTTCGGTAGCTGCAACCATGATGTCGATGTCCGATTCCTCCAGTTTCTCAACTGGTGGATTAATGACCAGCTGGCCGTTGATACGGGCAACCCTGACTTCGGAAATCGGGCCATTGAACGGAATGTCTGAAACTGCAATGGCAGCAGATGCTGCGAGGGCAGCAAGGGCATCAGGGGCATCATTTTTATCACCTGAAATCAATGTGATCAACACCTGTGTTTCAGCATGGTAATCTTCGGGAAACAATGGCCTTAAGGCGCGGTCAACCAGCCTCGAAATCAGAATCTCATATTCTGAAGGCCTTGCCTCTCGTTTGAAAAAACCGCCGGGAAAGCGCCCTGTAGCGGAATATTTTTCCTGATATTCAACTGTTAATGGAAGAAAATCAACATCTTCCTTGGCTTCTTTACTTGACACTACGGTGGCAAGCAACATGGTGTTGCCCTGCCTCAACACTACGGCGCCGTCAGCCTGACGTGCAAGTCTGCCTGTTTCGATGGTAATCTCTTTACCATCCGGCATTTGAAAACTCTTGATAATTGCGTTATTCGACATATTCTATTGTTAATCTGTTCTTTGAATGTTTAAATATAAAAAAAGGCAATTCGAAAAAATTGCCTCTCCCTTCGTTCTTCGATAAATACGTTCTGTTCGATAGTTATTTCCTGATACCGAGTTCTTTGATAATGTTTCTGTATCTGTCAATTTCTGTTCTTTTCAGGTAATCAAGAAGTCTTCTTCTTTTACCAACCAGCAACACCAGTGAGCGCCTTGTACTCAGGTCTTTTTTCTGATTTTTCAGGTGACCTGTCAAGTGTTGGATTCTGTGTGTAAAAAGAGCAATCTGACCTTCAGCTGATCCGGTATCTGTTTTTGATTTCCCGTAGGTCTCAAACAAACTTGTTTTCTTTTCGCTTGTTAAGTACATGTTTTGATGAATTTTACATTTTTATATTGGGCAGCAAAAATAGTTCATTCTTTTAAGGTGGCAAAATTATTTTTTAATAAAACTTTTAATTAGTTCCTGCCAGAAAACTCCTAATGTTGAAAATCATTGTTTGCCCCAACCCTAAAGGGAGCAATGATTTTCAACGATTTACTCCCTTTTCCCGGAGGGATCCCCTTGGGAAGGGCGGGGTAAATAAATCGTTGAAAATCAAATTCTGAGTGTTTTCTGGCTGGAAACAATTAAGTTACCTGATCTCCTTAACCAACCCTTTGCGATAAGCTGCCAGTAACATCTCAAGATCTGTGATCTGTTGTCTCAGCAGTTCTCCACCATCAGTATCAGCAACGGTTTTACGCTTTGGATTGGCTTCAAGGTAAGTAATATTTGACAAAATATCGGTTTCGTGTTCAATGGCCTTTTTTGTGGTGTCGAAGGCCTGGTGTGCAACCAGCACAAGCCCGTAGGAATTGTAGATCAAGGTATAACCCGAAATGCCGGTCACTTTCTGATAGGCTTTCGACATGCCGCCGTCAATCACCAGTAATTTTCCGTTGGCTTTGATAGGGCTTTCACCGGCTTTCACCTTAACAGGCACATGCCCATTGACCAGGTGTGCTGTTTCAGCGTGCAGTCCGAATTCATTGAGTATGCTGACCACCGTTTCTTCTTTGTCGTTGAGTTTGTAGAAGGGATTTTTTTCTTCGGTATGGGTCTCCTTTTCAGCAATAAAATAACGTTCGAAAGTTGTCATTTTCTTTTTCCCAAAAATGGGCGAGTATTTGCCACACCAGAGGTACCAGGTATGATCGCGGGCTATGGTATCCATCTGTTT
>JACZJL010000172.1 GCA_014860585.1 Bacteroidales bacterium
TACGAGGTATTGCATGGTTTTCTCCTCTCCGGTACCGGGCGTAAAGGCTAAATTAACGTTAAACTGATCAAATGGAATGGAAGGAAAAAAGGTAGCCTGAATAAAATTTCCTCTGAAAAGCCCTATGGTTATTGCAATGAGTGCTACCGGAGTGACCAGCATCACCCATTTCCACCGAATGATAAAGCGGATGGTATGGCCATAAAGTTTATCACGCATCAGCCCAATGAATTTATCCATCGCAGTGCGGACACGATTGGTTCCATGATCCCGGGCAGAGACATTGAGTACATACTTACTCGAAAGGTGCGCGGGCAGAACCAGAAAGGCTTCAAAAAGCGACACCGTCAAACTGACAATCACCACCCAGCCGATATCACGGCTGAATTCAAAATTACCGGTAAGAAACAACAGCGGGGTAAAAGCCACAATTGTAGTGGTTACTGAGGTCAATACAGCCGGTAGTACTTCCATGGTTCCGTCGAGGGCAGCCTGTTTTGGACTTTTTCCGGATTCGAAGTGTGAATAAATATTTTCTGCAATCACCACACCATCATCCACCAGGATACCGATAACGAGTAGCATCCCAAAAAGCGAAATCATGTTGATGGTAAGCCCCGACAAGTATCCAAGAATGAACATTCCAAAAAATGAAGCCGGAATGCCAAAAGCCACCCAGAACGAAAGCCTTAAGCTGAGGAATAATCCAAGTGTAATAAGTACAAGCAGTAACCCGATGCCTCCGTTCTTGTAAAGCATATCAAGCCGGCTGTTCAGGTTGTCGAGGAAACTGTAGGTGATGACTAAATCAACGTTGTCATTATTATTGTTAAACTCCTCAACATAGTTGATCAGGTAATCAGAAATGGCGCCAAGATCTTCCTCCGGGAGTTTTTGTATGTTGATTGAAATACTGCGTTTTCCGTTGAGCAGGCTTTTATTTGGGACCTCTGCAAATTTAATTTTTATATCAGCAAGATCTCTCAGGTAAAGCTTGTTTCCATCATTGTTGGCCCTGATAATTATTTCACCAAGGACACCGGGATCTACCGACCGATGACGCGAACGGATCAGAATCTCTTCCTCATTCGACCTGATCTCCCCAGCCGAAATATCACGATTGTTATTGCTGATTGCCCTGGCAATTTCGTCGAGGCTTATACCATAACGTAACAGATCTTCCTGGGTGACTTCTACCGAAATCTCCACATCGGGATAGCCACTTAACTGCACCTGTGAGATAATTCCGGATCGCAAAAATTCATCTTCGATCTGCTGTGCCAGCGTCTTGAGTGTCAGAAGGCTCACATCGCCCGTAATCCCGAGAAAAGCTACATTGGTCAACGATCGTTGTTTGGAAATTACCGGTCTCTCGGCCTCGGGAGGGAAAGCGGAGATGCCATCAACTGAATTTTTTACATCGGCCAGAATTTCATCAATGTCATATGTGCCAGTGGTTTCAATGGTTACTCTTGCAAAATTTTCGGAGGAGGTGGAGGTGATTCTCTTTATTCCGATCAAACCCCTGACAGCCTCTTCGATCCGCGCAGTGATGCCCTCTTCCATTTCCTTTGGCGATGCGCCGGGGTAAAACACACTGATGTTGATAAACGTTTCGGATCGCTCGGGGAAAAAAGATTTTTTTAACCCCATAAAACTAAAAATGCCGCCAACGATCACCAAGGCAATAATCATGTTGGCATAAAACGGATACCTGATAAAATACTCAATAATTTTCCTCATCTTGGTTTTCTTTCTTTGAGAATATCAGAACGGGATTAAATCGCTTTGGTATGAACGATTGTCCCTTCTCTAACATTGATCAGGGGTTCAACAACCACCTCTTCGCCTTCTTCAAGCCCGTCAAAAAGCAGGGTGTTGCTGTTGATTTTACGAATGTTTATTTTCTTTTTATACAAAACACTATCTATCACCACAAACACTTCATTCTGGTTAAAGACAGCCTGCCTGGGAATTTCCATAGCGTCGGATATAATCTTGTTGTTGAAATTTGCCAGAAGGAACATGCCAACATAAATGGGATTGGTTTGATCGTTGTTAACCTGAACAAATACACTAACGGATTGGGTAGTGGGATCAACAAATTCGCTAATCCTGGTAACAATGCCTTTCCATGAGCTGGACCGGGTTTCATCCAGAACGGTCACCGGATCGCCTGTCCGGATAAATTTCAGGCTGCTCACTTCCACCGGAGCCTCAAGTTCCAACACATCAGTCTTGATGATCCGTGCGATTCGTGATCCTGAATTAGCAATAGCGCCAACCTCAAGGTTAACTTCCATGAAGGCTCCGTTAAATGGTGCATATTTATAATGTTTCTGAAGGCGTTCCTCAGCTACTTTGATCGTGTAGTATTGGTTAAGTATATCACGGCTCGAAAGAAAGATTTTAAGAGATTTGTCCTTTATTTCGGGAATTTCCGGAATTGGTTGATCAATCTCAATGCTTTCAAAAAAGTCCGACACCTTATCAAAACTTTCAGGATAATCGAACTTAATGTCAGCCAATGCATTGGCAATGGCGTTCATAAATCGGCTTTTCGAGGCTTTAAGGCTAAGCAGTTGCTCCTGGTCGTAGATGGTACAAATTAAATCTCCCTTTCTGAAGCGTTGTCCTTTTTTCATTGGCAATTTTCCGGGTAAAATCTCTCCCTGTACCTCCGAAATGATATCCACAATCCTCCCCGAAACCAACCTTCCAGGCACTTCAACAGCAGAATTGATATCGCTGTAACTAACCAGTTGCGTTTGAACAAGACGCTTGAACTCCGGTGGCGGGATCCTCGGCGGATCAGGCTTCATCGAAGTAAAAAGCCAGTTTAAAAGCAATCCTCCTCCAACGATCAGCAGGATAAAACCCCAGGTATAATACTTCCTGTACTTCATATTCTATCAATTAAAATTATTGACAACAAACAACAAATCCGTCGTATTGTTTTTGAAAAATTTTGGCGGGTTAGAAAGTCGGAATGGGGAAAGACACAATAATAACCTATCTTATGTAAAGAATATCTTTGCAGTTCATTTCAAAATTGACTCATCATGCAACGAATAAGAATAGCACCGGAAGGTCCGGAATTTTCGCGTATTTCACTTGGATGGATGCGTTTACAAGAATGGCATTTGAATACTGCCGGTTTAACTCGCATGATCAGGAAATCCATCGATCTGGGTTTAACTACATTCGATCATGCCGACATCTATGGCAGCTATACGTGCGAGGAAGTTTTCGGGCACGCCTTGTCCGAAACCCCCTCAATGCGACATGAGATTGAGATTGTAACGAAGTGCGGAATAAAGCTGATCAGCAAAAACCGCCCTGAAAATACCATTCATGCTTACGATACGTCAAAACAATACATCCTCTGGTCGGCTGAGAATTCGCTAAAAAAACTGCAGACTGATTACCTGGATGTTTTGCTCGTTCATCGCCCAGATCCGCTGATGGATGCTGATGAGGTTGCCGAAGCTTTTTACAAACTGAAAGAAGCAGGAAAAGTTCGCCATTTCGGGGTTTCCAATTTTACAACATCTCAGTTTGATTTGCTCCAATCACGCCTCGATTTTCCTTTGGTGACGAACCAGTTGGAGATTTCAGTTTTGCACCTGAATGCACTATTTGATGGCGCCCTTGATCAGTGCCAGCAAAAGCGGATCAGCCCGATGGCCTGGTCTCCAATTGGCGGGGGCAGGCTATTTTCAGGAAATTCAGAAAAGGAAATGCATGTCCGGAATGAGCTCCAAAGGATCGGGGAGGAGTTAGGCGGAGCAGCACCCGACCAGGTGGCTTTGGCCTGGCTGTTAAAACATCCCTCGAAAATTGTTCCGGTGCTTGGAACCGGAAATATGAAAAGAATCAAAGCAGCCAAAGAATCAATTGATCTTAAACTGTCAACCGACCAATGGTTCGGGATACTCGCAGCCTCAACCGGTCAAGAGGTGCCGTAATTTTATGTTTTAATCAATTTTGACGATTGATCAATAACAATCTTCTTTGAGTCTATCTTTATGGCCTCTCCCCGGAATTTTTGAAATCAGGAGGTTTTTTGATTTGTTGTGCAAAAAAATATGTTGATTCTCTCCTCCAGACTCTGTATTACCGACTGCACTTTCATTATAGTCCAATTTTATTTCAGCCATTGGACATTTTCAAGTTGTATCGGCCCCGGATGGCTATGACTTTCATAATTTCTCGTTGAAAATTATAAAATAGTTTTGGGCCATTCTATAATTATAGGTGGGATAAATTGTCGGTTTGATAAAAGTGAGATAGTCTAATCCCTGAGACAGCGCACACTTAAACCCAACAAATTAGCGGCGTTATTGGAGAATACAAATTCGCTGTCGTAAAACATGCCCCGGATCCAGGGAGGTGCGGAGCCGCCCGTTGTGGACGTCCACCATGAACCTTTTTCACCCAATTGATTGTAAGCATTATTCATGTGTCCGCCTGGAAGCGCCGAAAAGCCGTTTTCATTTGTTGCACCATAATTGGGGTCTTCCCATCTTGGATGAGGATCAGGGTCTTTGCGTATGCTTTTTAGTTTGCCGCCTGCAATATTTTCGCCACCGAGATACCAGGTCAGAACAGACCATTCCGTATGTGTGGGCAAATGCCAGCCATCAGGGCAGACAATAAGAGAGGCCGGCCAATTGTAAAGCACTCCATAATTTTGATAGTTTTTAGTGGCTTTAGCTTCATCTATATTCGTTCCCTGGTAACCCCAGACATAGTAAAAGGGATCGTAAGAGCTACCCTGCGATGATGGGCTTACAAGCGGAAGGTATGCAAGGTTCTCAGCCATCCATGTTTGCTCGCCAATAGTTACCACAGCATAATGTTTCCCGTCAGCATCCATACATTCGATAAATTCAAAATCAATGGTTTCGGTTTGTGTTGGCGTTAAGGTAATTACTCGTGCATAATTCCCCGAACTGCCTTTTAATAAAAGCCTTTCACCTTCATAGTAAAGCATTTGGATGGTTTCCTCAATGCTTTTTAATTTCCCTTCGGGTGTCCCGTCCTCAGTGGTGTTTTCATGTATTAATTTCGGAATTGAAGACTCTTTGGCAGAGGAAACCAGGCGGGCAGCATAAATGTTATCGTCAGTAGTTACCCTAACAACGTAACTTCCTGCTTTTAACTCTGATACCTCAAAAATGTGCCTGCCCTGCGAAAGGCACATTTCTTTACTGATCATACTTTTTCCTTCAAGGTCGGTAACTTCGATGATTACCTGGCCTGATGGTGAATTGTAAAATTCTATTTTCCCGGAATGACTTATAGGATTTGGATAAATGGTCAGATCACGGCTTACACCACTAAAAGGTTGAATCCCCAGTGTTGATGTAAGATGGAGGATGTCGGCGCCATTAATCAGCAACGAGTCGCCTCGGGTTAGGTTGACTATCAATACTGTTTCTACTGAATTGCTCAAACCAGACCCGGTGAAGTGGATCAGGTAGTCCTGGCTTGAAGCGCTTGAGGCGATAAAAACCATTGCTGCAAAAAAGAAAGTAAACTTTTTCATAAGAACTGTTTTTGGTCGAGAGTACAATGTAAAACACATTCAATTACAAAGATATATTAAATTACAAGGCCATATGATTCATCCAGCTTTTTGGAATTTTAGTGCCGTTTCTTTTATGTCAGCAGTCCAGAATGCGGATTTTCTACTCAATGGCATTGCTTGACCAGATTATTCTTTCAATCATTGGTCAATCAGTTTA
>JACZJL010000173.1 GCA_014860585.1 Bacteroidales bacterium
CAAAACCCTTCGGGAGGCCAAAAAGTTATTTCCGGTTCTTGCTATGGGCTATTTCAAGAGCATAAACAAAAAGCATTTTATACAATAACATCAAACCTTAAAAACACATCTTTGTGGTCTAAAGAATGGGGAGTACAATAGAAAATGTATTCCATTGATTTACAAAACCTTATTACCTTATTGAGGTTGTTTTTTGTTACCGATTGTTCATTTTCAGTCCAAATCATTGAAAATAAGGTAATCCCGAAGGGATCCCTTTGGGATAAGGTTTAATAACTTTTGGGGTCGGTCAGTCGAAATCAATTGAAGTGTTACCTCTCTTCTTTTGTTTAATATAAAAACAAAAAAATTAAACATTATTCTGTCATCATTGTTTCTTGGTCTGATGTGGATTGTTAAGCCTTCATGCTGAACAATGCTGCAACAGTTACTAAATAATTAATTTTGCAAAAATTTTAATGATGAAGAACAACATTATTTCCGGTTTTTCAAAAATGAATAAGAACGCCAAGATTGAGCTGGTGGCACACAGGTTTGGGAATCCGGATCAGATTGTTGAGGAGCTGAAAAGCTATTGGCACGAAGACCCGGCCATACAGAAGCTTTTTGATGAGTTCAGCGAAAACACAATCTCCAATTTTTATTTCCCCCTGGGTATTGCCCCCAATTTCAACATCAATGGCAAAATGTATCTTGTCCCAATGGTAATTGAGGAAAGTTCGGTTGTTGCTGCTGCATCAAATAGCGCCAAGTACTGGGCTCCAAAAGGTGGATTTCATGCTGAAGTCATCTCCACGACAAAAGTAGGACAGGTTCATTTTATCTGGGAAGGCGAAGTGGAGAAGTTGCAAGCGTTGTTTCCAATACTCAAAACCGAGTTGATCAATGGTACAAAGCACCTGACCGAGAACATGGAAAAACGTGGTGGCGGCATCCTTGATATTGAGCTCGTGAATTTGACCGACCAACTGGATAACTATTTCCAGTTGAAAGCAAAGTTTGACACGCGTGATGCGATGGGCGCCAACTTCATCAACTCTTGCCTTGAAGAATTTGCCTTGATACTTAAAGAGCATTTCGCCGAAAATGAGCATTATAGCGGTAGGGAAAGAGAGTGCCAGGTCATTATGTCCATTCTGTCGAATTACACCCCCGAATGTTTGGTAAAAACTGAGGTTGATTGTGATATTGAATGCCTGAGGCATGCAGGGGACATTGATGATCCGGAATACTTTGCATGGAAATTCGAAAAGGCAATCCGTATTGCACAAATTGATCCGCACCGGGCTACTACGCACAACAAAGGCATTTTCAACGGGATTGATTCCGTGGCACTGGCTACCGGAAACGATTTCAGGGCGATTGAAGCCGGTGGACATACTTATGCAGCGCGGGACGGAAAGTATCGCAGCCTGACCGATGTTGATGTTTCCAACGGAAGATTCAGATATACACTTACTATTCCAATTGCGTTGGGAACTGTTGGTGGCCTGACTTCTCTTCACCCGATGGCTAAATTCTCGCTTCAATTGTTGGGGAATCCTTCAGCTGAAGAACTGATGATGATTGCTGCTTCAGTGGGTCTGGCAAATAATTTCGGTGCAGTGAAATCGCTTGTTACCAAAGGTATCCAGGTGGGACACATGAAAATGCACCTCCTTAACATTTTGAACTCGTTCAATGCCACCGACAAAGAAAAAGTGCTGGCTGTTGAGCATTTTTCTCAGCACAAAGTTTCTCATAACTCAGTGAATAAATTTCTTGCGAGCATCAGGCAGATAGCAACAGCAAACATCTAACCCGGGCATCAATGACCTTTTATTCCAACGGCAAATTCCTGATCACGGGCGAATACCTTGTGTTACATGGTGCTTTGTCGTTAGCAGTGCCTCTTGGTTTTGGTCAGTCATTCGAAGTCAGGGCAGTAAGCCGTCACAGTCAAATTTCCTGGAAAAGTTTTGTCCTGGAAAAACTTTGGTTCAATGCTGAATTTTCCATCCCGGGATTTGAAATCATTTCGACCAACGACCAGCCAAAAGCCAAATTTTTATCTGATTTATTGGTTGAAGCAAACTCGTTGAATCCGGGTTTCTTAGGTAATTCTGGGGGACTCGATGTAGTGTCAAAGGCCAACTTTGATATTAGCTGGGGGCTGGGGAGCAGCTCTACGCTGATTTCAAATATTGCTTACTGGTTTGCTATTAATCCGTTTGATCTTCATTTCAGTATTTCGCAGGGCTCAGGTTTTGATATCGCTTGTGCACGCTCTGAAACTCCTGTTTTGTATCAGTTGATAAACAACCAGCCAACTGTAACTCCAGTCGGTTTTTATCCTCCTTTTAAAGATCAAATTTACTTTGTTTACCTTGGGAAAAAGCAGCGATCAGACAAAAGCATTTTACAATTGACCGATCGTTTAATTTCGAGGGAAAAGGAAATATCGCTGATTTCGGAGATTACGGGCAAAATGGTAAATGCGTCCGATTTAGCCGGGTTTAACCATTTGATTGATGAGCACGAGCGGATTATGGCCAATGTATTGAATTTGCCTCCGGTCAAAGAGATTTATTTTGCCAATCATCAGGGATCAGTCAAGTCGCTTGGCGCCTGGGGTGGTGATTTCGTGATGATGACCTGGGAACATGGGAAAAAAAGTTTGCTGGACTATCTTAAAAGGAAAGGTTTTGACACGGTGTTTGGTTTTGATGAGATAATACTCCATCCGGCCAGTTATAATGCTGAACATAACTATTAACAGAAGTCCAGTACATCAAAAAGGTTACTTTTACATCGATTATTTGATTTCTTAACACAGCAAATGTCAGATATAAAAACCGAAAAAATTGGCCGCGCGGCCTGGCAAAGCCCAAGTAACATTGCTTTAATCAAGTACTGGGGAAAAAAGGGATTTCAGATTCCGGCCAACGCTTCTGTAAGCATGACCCTGTCAGAAGCTACAACTCAAACAATCGTTGATTACCGGCCAGCAAATGAACCAGGGCAAATTTCCTTTGATTTTTTATTTGATGGAAAACCGAATCCGGCATTTGCTACAAAGTTGAAAGGATATTTTGAAACCATTGTTCCGGAGTTGCCATTTTTAACTCATTATCACTTCGAAATTCATTCTTCAAACTCCTTTCCCCACTCAGCCGGTATTGCCTCCTCAGCATCTGCAATGAGTGCACTGGCACTGTGCCTTTGCAGTATTGAGCAGCAGATCAGCAATGATATGGAAGCAGAAGATGCAGCATTTTTCGTAAAGGCATCTCATCTGGCGCGAATTGGATCGGGCAGTGCAGCGCGCAGCGTTTACGGAGGATTTGTCAGTTGGGGAAAAACACCTTCAATCACAGATTCCGCGGATGAATATGCGACACCACTCAACAAAGAAATCCATCCTGTTTTTCAACACCTTAAAGACAGCATACTCATTATAAGTAAGGGCGAAAAGAAAGTGTCAAGCCGTGCCGGACATGGTCTGATGGTCAGACATCCTTACGCAAAGGCAAGATATATCCATGCCGAAAAAAATCTTGAGTTGCTCCTTCAAACGCTAAAAACAGGAAACCTGAATGATTTTACAGCCATTGTCGAAAATGAAGCTTTAACTCTTCATGCCATGATGATGGCCTCCAACCCCGGATTTTTACTGACGGAAACGGGAACCTTGCAGGTTATCGGAAGAATTTCTCAATTCAGACTAAATACCGGGATTCCTGTGTGTTTTACCCTCGATGCCGGCCCGAATGTGCACCTGCTTTATCCAGAAAAAGATGAAATTGCTGTAAATGCATTTATCGAAAGGGAATTGTTAGTCTTTTGTGAAAATGACCGGATGATTGATGACAAGATGGGTATTGGCCCTAAAAAACTTTAATGAAATGAGAAAGAAAAACGGTATTTTTTACGCAAAAATCCTGCTTTTTGGCGAGTACAGTATTATGTGTGATTCCATGGCGCTTTCGGTGCCTTACACCCATTTTAAAGGGGAGTTGAGTTTTATTAACGACGAAAAATACACCGACCAGGAGTTTGCAGCCGACTCTAACCGATCATTGTTGGATTTTTACCTTTTCCTTAAGGAGCAAAATGATTCAGGCGCCTTGCTTTTCAATGTTGACTTGAAAAAATTCAAGCAGGATATCGATAAAGGGCTTTATTTTGAATCCACCATACCCCAGGGTTTTGGGCTGGGAAGCTCAGGTGCACTTGTTGCCGCCATTTATGAGAAGTATGCCGTAAACAGGATCAGTCATAATGGGAAGTTGACCAAAGATCAATTCAGCCGGCTCAAAAGTATTTTTTCGCAGATGGAGTCTTTCTTTCATGGAGTGAGCTCGGGAATGGACCCGCTGAACTGCTACATGCGCAACCCGTTGCTTATCATGCCCGACCATTTCATCCAGCCTGTTGGTATCCCGCGAAAGTTCTCAGATAACGGCGGAATATTCCTGATCAACACCGGTAAACCGGGCAAGACTGGTCCGTTAGTAAGTAAATTCTTTGATTGGTGCAAAAATGATCAATTCTTCAATGCAGTTAAAACGGAGATGATTCCACTCACCAACGCGAGCATCGAAGCGATTCTTAAAGGGGAAATCGGGGAGTTTTTCAAAAATCTGAAAGTGCTGTCCAAATTCCTTCTTCAGCACCTTAAGCCGATGGTTCCTCCTGCATTTTTTGATGTCTGGCAAAAAGGACTTGACACCGGTACGTATTATCTGAAGCTTTGCGGATCGGGTGGGGGAGGTTTCCTGCTTGGTTTTTCTGAAGATCTTGAGCAGGCGAGGTTACTTTTGCAAGAGCAGAATGTAGAGATTATACCTATTTCGAAATTTCATTAGTAAAGAGCATTGGTTGGCATTGATGGGCATTTATAGTTGTCAGATTTTTTGGAGGAACTCGGTGACTATTTTTTTAAATGCTTCTGGTTGATCGACATGGAGCCAGTGGCCTGCATTTTCGATGGTTTTAATATCCGCTTTCTGGAAGTTGCGGTAAATCTGGTCAAAATCCTCATATTTCACATAGTCGGACTCGCTACCACGAATGAACAACGCCGATTTTTCATAGAGCCTATCCGATGTGATCCCTTCAAATATCTCATCCATATTCAGGTTAATGGCTTCAAGATTTAACCGCCATGCAAATTGCCCCCGCTGACGGCGGTAAAGGTTTTTCATGGCAAACAGGCGTACACGGTCGTCCTTAATCATGGGTTTTAACTGGGCTTCAATCTCTTCGCGGGATTCAGCCTGGTTAAAGTCAACACCCATCATAGCATCAATCATTTCTAAATGACGATAGCGGCGCTGGTAGGTTCTCATACTGATGTCGGCCACAATTAGTGCTTTGGTCATTTCCGGATTCTCGAGGGCAAAGCGCATGGCTACCTTTCCTCCCATGGAATGACCAATGATGATCGGATTTTCGATGTGGTGATGCTCGATAAACTCCTGTAAATCGGCGCAAAGTGCAAAGTAATTCAACGTCGGATCATGCGGCGACTGGCCATGATTCCGCTGGTCGGGAATGAAAATTTCGTAGTTACCGGCCATTTCCCTTGCGAAAGTTACCCAGTTGTCGGAAACTCCAAACACACCATGAAGAATGATCATCGGTTGTCCTTTTCCGTAATGCCTGAAAAACAATTCCATGTACTGCTGATTTCGTTGTTTAAGTCAGATTAACTGTTTTTTAAAACGAATATTTCCCTTAGCCCTTTTTCATCTGCTTTCTGAAAAATAGCGAACTTTGCCGCTGGAAAGTTGTTTAATACCAGGTTATTTTTTAAATTAAAACCTTATCAGTGATGAAAAGATTCTATTATTCCTCCCTTTTTCTTTCTGTCATTTTTAGTTTTTTATCCTACAATCTTAACGGACAAGCCAGTTTTATGATGCAGGGCTGGTATTGGGATTATCCCAAAACTGCAGCCAATGCCAACTGGGCTGATACCCTCCGGTTGAAAACCAATGAACTGGGAAATGCAGGTTTTGATTTTCTGTGGCTCCCTCCGCTGAGCAGAACAGCATCTGGTCCATGGAGTAATGGTTACGATCCAAAAGACCTATATGATTATGGCGAGTATGGGCAGGGCGCTACGGGCTTTGGTACCCGAACTGATCTTAATCAGTTGATTACAGCACTGAACAGTCAAAACATCAAACCGGTCGCTGATTTGGTTTACAACCATCGGGATGGGGGTGGAGTGGAGGATAATCCGGGGTTGAAAAATTATGTGGTTAATTTCTTTGATGCTGACAAAATCAACAATCATGGTGCGAATCCTTTCCCTTACGACAGGATGAGGGTTGTATTACCCCTTGGAGGCGGCTCGGGTAATGGCGCCGGTGATTACTATTTTAAGTTTAGGTCAAAATCCCAGCACAGCAAATTTCACAACTGGGAGTACCAGATTTACATGTACACTGATAAAGTTGGCTGGCAATACCTTCCAAACTTCAATGAATCAGAACCCAATGGTGGTAGTAATTGTAGTCAATTGAACAACACAATATCTCTTGGAGTAAACATTCATGGGAATATTGATTCAGACGCATGTGGAATCGACGAATTCAAACTTACACTAACTGTAAATGATTTCAATGCCTCCGGCGATGCCATTTACATCCTTTTTGACAAAAGATATAGCGGTTACTCTGACCTTTACATTCACGGAATCTGGTCGGCTCCCCGAAATCAGGATATTGTTAATGATCTCTACTATCAGACTTACACCAATTATAATTACATGCCCAGTGGCCAGGGCTTGATGAACTGGAGTAATTTTAAGCCAAACAATACCAACACCACCTACCTTGCCGGTGATTGGGATGGAATGTTCTTCTATTACGATTATGACCAGTTTCAAACCGACACAAAAGACAAACTTTTTGCCTGGACCCGTTGGAACTGGTCAGATATTGGGATACGTGGTCTGCGGGTTGATGCCATTAAGCACTTTTCACCGGAATTTATGGGCGATCTGCTTGATAATCTTTATGACAATAATATGGCGCCGCCGATGGTTGTCGGCGAGTGGTATGGTACAAATACCGAGGAGTTGGCCGGTTGGGTTAACAATGTTTATTATCATATGAATGAGCCGACAAAACAGGCGATCGCTCCTAAAGTTTTCGATTTCTCACTTCGCGAGGCATTACGCCAGGCATGCGATCAGTATGGGTACAATGTTCGGGGAGTTTTCGATGCAGGGATTGTTGATCAGGGTAAATTGAATGGTGTAAATGTGGTAACTTTTGCCAATAATCACGATTTCCGCGATGAGTCCGGGTTTGCCTCATTGATCCACAACAATCCGATTCTGGCCTATGCTTATCTGCTGACAAATAACCAGATTGGTATCCCGACTGTTTTTTACCCGGATTTTTTCGGATATCCGGCCAACGGTCCGAATTATCATCCTTCAAACAAGGCGCCACTGAAAAACCAGATTAGCCAATTGATGAGTATTCATAACCAATATATTTATGGATCTTCTTCCCGGACATATTTAAACAAATTTGGCAGTGGGTTTACAAACAGCGCCGTAGGGACCAACGACCAACTACTTGTTTACCAGCTTAAAGGAGGAGCAGGTTTTAAAAATGTTGTAGTTGCTATTAATTTCAGCGGGAATCGTGCACAATTCAGCCAGCAGTTGGATGGAATTGCTGTAGGTACACAGCTATCAGATTTGATCGGTAATTCAGCCTACCCTGTTGCCACTGTTGAAGCTTCTGCAAACGGAGTCCCCAATTCTATTTGGATTGATTTGCCCGGGCGCAGCTATTCTGTATGGGTTGAAGGCGCCTGGGGATTGTGGAGCGAACAAAGGAGTTTTGCAGGTTTTACAGTAAAAGGGACGCCGGTTTCTAAATCTTTTTGGGATAATGGCACCGGCGCCATCCAGAACTATGATTTCGGAACTTTCACCGGAAGTGACCAATTGACGTTGAACGGTTATGATATCAAAACTTGGAAGCAAAGCGGCGGAGATGTTACCGGTGGAAATTTGTATTACAGTATTTACCCAAAAGGTCAACGCCCTCAATCTCCGATCTTCACAAATGTCGCTCTCGCCTGGATGGCAGATTTGACCAACCCGGGTGATCAGAAATGGGGTTTCCAGGGGGCCAATATTAACTTACTTGCAGGTTTAGCAGCTGGAGAATACACAATTGAGTTTTACTCGCAGGTGAATGGAACTTATCCGAATAAATCAGAATATGACAACAACGGAAGTAACCCGACAAATTATACTGCTCATTTCAGGTACAATTATGTCCGCTCAAAAGCTGACGGAAATTGGAGTACAGCAGCTTCATGGCTTGATGATATCGTGCCGGATGATGTAGCTGTAAGTGTGGAAATCAATCACACAATTACACTTGGAGAGGACAAGAGTGTCAATGATCTGAAGATTTTAGGGGGTTCTTTGACACTATCTCCAGCAGTGGATTTCACTGCTGTCGGAGCAGTTTCCAGTACGTTAAATGAAGCAGGGCTGGTGTTGCAATCCAATGTTGCTTCCACAGCATCGTTGCTTCACAACAGCCCGGGAGTCAAGGCCACCGTCGGGCGATACGTTAACGGCAGCTGGGGCAATTGGGACGAAGGGTGGCATATCATAAGCTCCCCGGTTCTAGGACAGGAAATTTCAGGATTTGCAACAACCGGAGCCGGTAATGGTTACGATTTTTATGGTTGGGATGAAGCGACCAACACATGGATGAATTCTAAGGAAGGGCAGAATTTCATCAACTGGAACAACAACAGTGCGAACTTCAATCCCGGACAAGGCTACCTGCTATCCTACCAGCAGAACCAGTCAGAAAAGGCATTTTCCGGGGAATTGACGATTGGTAATGTGTTGATTGAAAATCTTTCTTATACCTCGAATATGGGTAAAGGATGGCATTTGCTTGGGAACCCATTCAGTAGTGCCCTGGTATGGAACGATGGCAACTGGGTACTTGACAAAGTGGCTGGCATTGCCAAAATCTGGCATTCAACCAATAAGAGCTATTCAGATATACTTCCTCTTGGGATTATTCCATCAGCACAGGGGTTTATGGTGCAGGTCGAAGAAGCAGCTAATAGCCTTACCATTCCTGCAATTTCGCGCACACATAGTACAACTCCCTGGTTTAAAGCTCCGGATGGTGATATTTTATTGGTTGCCCGTGAAGCTCAGGGAAGTGCCGCCCAGGAAAGCCGCATCAGAATGAATGCTGAAGCAACTGATGGTTTTGATTTTTATCATGATTCCAGGTTCCTTCCCGGTTATGCCCCAAAATTTTATTCTATAGCCAACGGTGAGCAATTATCTACGAATACGTTACCTTCAGTTACAGCACAAACAATGATCCCGTTTGGTTTTGTAAAGAATGATGCCGAAGAATTTGAAATTGAATTATTGGAAACGATTCCGGGGTTTGAAATTTTCCTCACCGACCTGGAGCTGAACACCCAGCACAAACTTTCGGTAAATCCGGTTTATGTATTCGCTTCAAGCCAGGGTGATGACCCGGATAGATTTATCCTTCATTTCGGAGTGGTGGGTATGAATAGTCACATGAATGATCAAAAAGGGTTTGCATGGTTTAATGATGGGTACCTTTACATAAATAATGCTGAAACTACTCTCCAGGTATTAACCTACGACATACAGGGACGGTTGCTCAGAAATGACCAGGTCTCAACTGAAGGCATCAGCCGGTTTCCGGTCAATCTCCCTTCAGGAGTGTATATTGTCCAATTGATCAATGAGAGGATTTCACAGTCGGTTAAGGTAGTCATACCGAGATAATGATAAGAGTCACAACAATTTCAGCCATCTTTTAAAGCATTCTTTTTTGCTTTTTGTTGAAAGCAAAAAGATGTCAGAGTCATCACATAATTAATGCATAAACTTTTTGCCTTGAAAGTGTAAGATTTTGAAAGCTTATTCAAAAATCTTATTAACACGTTGATAGACTGAATATTAATGAAGTAATGGGATTTTTCTACAAGTTTCCGGCTGATTTGAAATTTTTCGTTGTAACTTTTCAAAAGGCGCTCACGTCATACCCCCGAAAATTTAAAACATTTAATCATGAAGAGAATACATCAAACATTTACAGGCCTTTTTTTGGCTATGATTCTTGTAATCGCAACAAGTCCGGTTTCGGCGCAGCGGTTGAACGGGAACAAGAATGTGGTGAGCCAGGAGCGAACAGTTGAAAATTTCACCGGGATCGATGTCGGTGGAGCTTTTGTGGTTTACCTGACCATTAAAGATCAAACCACGCTTAAAGTTGAAGCTGATGAAAACCTCCTTGACGCCATCACGACAAAGGTGAAGGGTGATCGGCTTTATATCAGCTCATCAGGGTTGAGAAATGCCACCAAGCTCAATATTTATGTTACAGTACCCGAAATTTCAAATTTGAATGTAAGCGGGGCTGCAAGGATTGAAGGTAGCAACACAATTACTTCCACAAATCTTGACATTATAGCGTCCGGTGCTTCAGAAGTCAGGCTCGATATAGACGTTGAGCAGCTTAAGGTGGATGCAAGTGGCGCCTCTGATGTTAAGCTAACCGGCTCGGCAGGCTCAAGTAATCTTATGGCCAGCGGGGCAGCCCACATAAAAGCAAAGGATTTGGTTAGCGAAGTCTCCACAGCCAATGCAAGCGGTGCATCAAGTATTTCTGTAAATTCTAATACAAAAGTAACCACAAAAACAAGTGGCGCCGGGGATATCAATGTATATGGCGACCCGGCAGTTGAAACAAGTGATGAGACCGTTACTAAAACAAAAACAATCGTTATTGATGAAGATGGAGAAACAACACGCGTCACTGCAGGAAATTTTAATGTCGAAGTCATTGACGGCGATTCCACAACCATTGTCATTGGTAACCGGACATTGATTGTGGACGACGATGGAGACGTTTCTTTTAAAAAGATCAAACGCAACAAATTCAATGGTCATTGGGGTGGTTTTGATCTGGGTATCAATGGCTATGTAGATAGTGATTTTAACATTGAGGTTCCGGATGAATATAGTTTTCTTGACCTGAAGTATGAAAAATCCATTGATGTCAGCATAAATTTTTACGAACAAAATATCAACCTGGTCAATAACAAATTTGGTATGATCACAGGGCTTGGCCTGAGGTGGAACAACTACCGCCTGGACAATAATATCCAAATGGTTCCTGATTCAGTAAAGATTTATGGTTATCCTGACACCGAAATTGCCTGGGAAAAAAGCAAAATAGTGGCCAACTATCTCACTGTGCCATTGCTTTTCGAATACCAGACCAACCGCCATTCGGGCACAGACAGCTTTCATGTTACCGCAGGAATGATGCTGGGCTGGCGGTTCAGAACCTACACCAAGATGATGAACCAGGAAACCGGGCGTAATGTGGAAAAAATTAAAGGTGAGAGTTTTCACATGAACCCGTTCCGCTACGATGCCATGGCGCGTATCGGATGGGGCGTGATCAACCTTTATGCTACCTACTCGCTCAATACACTGTTCCAGGATAATCAGGGGCCTGAACTTTATCCCTTTGCTATAGGCATTACTCTGGTAGGGTGGTAATCTTCTTACAGGTATTCACCTCATAAAAGAGAAGTTGTCCGGCGCAACTTCTCTTTTTTATTTCGCTTCAGCTACTCCTGATGTCCTGATCTTTTCTTTATGCTAACTTTGCTCCGGTTCCTCAGCATTTTAATTATTAATTTATCTGAAAAATGATCACTACTTTGCTTATTATCAACGCTGTACTTCTCCTTACAGCAATTGCCCTGATTATTATTTTTCGCCCAAAGGCTGCCGTTGAAATGGATGATATTTCCGGCAGGGTGAAAGAGTTACAAGGAAATTTACAAAAACTGGAAACCAGCCTTAAAGATGATTTCCGGATTAACCGAGAGGAAGGTAGCCGCCTGAACAAGGAAAACCGTGAGGAACTTAGCGGGAAATTTTCGGAGTTTTCTACCCAGCTTATTGGACAGCTCGAAAAAAACTTTGCCCAGGTACAGGAACGGCTGAAAGAGTTGACTCAGCAGGCCAAAACCGACAGTTTGCAGATGCGGGAGGAGATGAAGAAGGAAATCGCAGCGTTTCAGGAGGCGTTTGATAAAAATGTGCGCTCTTTTAATGAGTTGCAGCGTGAGAAGTTTGGCCAGTTGATTGAAGAATTGCGTCAGAAATTCGGCACGCTCGAAGAGAAACTCAGGGAAAAACTTGGATTGCTCGAAGCTCAGCAGAAAGAACTGGTGGAGACAACCGGTAAAAAATTGGAGCAAATGCGTGAAACCGTTGATGAAAAATTGCAAAAGACGCTGAACGAGCGGCTCAGCCAGTCATTTGAAACGGTAGGGAAGCAGTTGCAGGCAGTACAGGAAGGTTTGGGAGAAATGAAAAACCTTGCACAAGATGTTGGCGGGTTAAAAAAGGTGCTGAGCAATGTGAAGATTCGCGGCGGAATTGGCGAGGTGCAACTTTCGATGCTGCTCGATCAGATGCTGGCGCCGGATCAGTTTGAAAGCAATGTGGTGACAAAAAAAGGCAGCAGTGAACGGGTTGAGTTTGCCATCAGGCTCCCCGGCCGCGACGAAAGCCAGAGCGTGGTTTACCTTCCCATTGATGCCAAATTTCCTAAAGAGACCTATGAGCACCTTGTGGATGCTTATGAAAGCGGTGATCCTGTTGCCATTGATTCGGCCAATAAAAACATTGAAAATGTCATTAAAAAGATGGCGAAAGATATCCGGGACAAGTACCTCGATCCGCCGAATACGACCGATTTTGCCATCATGTTTTTGCCCTTCGAGGGCATCTATGCCGAAGTAATACGCAGGTCGGCACTCTTCGAACAGTTGCACAGTGAGTTTAAAATAGTGGTCACAGGTCCCACGACCCTTGCGGCCATCCTCAACAGTCTGCAGATGGGTTTTCGTACGCTCGTAATTCAGAAGCGAAGCAGTGAGGTCTGGTCAATTTTAGGGGCTGTCAAAGCTGAGTTTGAAAAGTTTGGCGGGCTGCTCGACAAAGCCCATAAGCAAATCACAACTGCCGGTCAGACCATCGAACAACTCAAGGGAACACGTACTAACGCGATCAACCGTAAGTTACAAGGCGTGATGGCGCTACCATCGGATGACACCGGTGAAGTATTTCAGGCACTGGAAGCAGCAGAAGATTTGGACGAGTAGCGGTTCTATTGCTTATCAAACACCAGCACTGTGCGGTTTGGAATATAAACTTTGAGATAATGTTTGCCGCTAAGGGTATCGAACATTGTGATGTACTTACGGCTATCGTCAACCCGGTTATGGCCACCGAATTCCGGTGAATCTGAATTGAGAATGATCCTGTAATCACCACTTTCCAGGACAAAAAACTCATAATCGGGAATGGAGTGACTGGTATGAAAATTGAAAACGAAGATCAGACCAGCCTTTTCGAAGATCAATGTTTTATTGTCCTCGTCGTTGCTGATCTTATACCCATAACCGGCATTAAGCACATCTTTCTCTTTAATCATTTTGATCATTGCCTTGTCGAACTCGGCAAGGAAACGGTATTTCAGTTTCGGATCGTCGCGTAATGACCACTGACGGCGGGCATAATGATAGCTCCAGTCGTTGCCCTGGCGGGGGAAGTCAATCCATTCAGGGTGACCAAATTCGTTGCCGATAAAGTTGAGATAAGCCTGGCCTCCAAGAGCAATAGTGATCAGCCGGATCATTTTGTGCAGCGCGATGCCACGGTCTATCACCAAATGCTGGTCATCCACCTGCATGTGGAAGTACATCTCTTTATCCATCAGCCAGAAAGCAATAGTTTTATCGCCAACCAGCGCCTGATCGTGCGATTCGGCGTAAGCGATGGTTTTTATGTCGGGACGACGATCGGTGAGGGTGTGCCACAGATTGTCCATGTGCCATTCCTCGTCTTTTTTCTCTTTCAGGGTTTTGACCCAGAAATCAGGTATTCCCATGGCGAGCCGGTAATCAAATCCTATCCCGCCCTCTTCCACCGGGCGGCAGAGACCTGGCATACCACTGACATCTTCCGCAATCGAAACGGCATCCATTTTCACCTGGTGAATCAGCGTGTTGGCCAGTTGCAGGTAGGTGATGGCGTCAAACTCAACACCGTCGGTGAAATATTTATCCCTGTCTCCAAATGTGGTGTTTCCATGATGGAAATACATCATCGAAGTGACGCCATCAAAACGGAAGCCGTCAAAATGAAACTCCTTCAGCCAGTATTTCAGGTTAGAAAGCAGGAACTGGATGACCTCTGTTTTTCCGTAATCAAAAACCTTGGAATCCCAGTTGGGATGATTTCCACGTTCGCCCGGATGGGTAAACTGATGATCGGTACCATCAAATTCGTTCAACCCTTCGTTCAGGTTTTTTACTGTGTGCGAATGCACGATGTCCATGATCACTGCAATGCCCATGTTATGGGCTTTTTTTACCAATTCCTTCAACTCTTCCGGGGTTCCGAAGCGGCTGGAAGGGGCGAAGAAATTGGACACATGATAGCCAAATGATCCGTAATACGGATGTTCAGCCACGGCCATCAGTTGTATTGCGTTGTAACCGGCTGCTTTGATGCGCGGCAGAACATTTTCAGCAAACTCAATGTAGGTGCCAACTCCATATTTCTCTTGTGCCATGCCTACATGACATTCATAAATCAGCAGGTTTTTCAGGTCACCAACTTTAAACATGTCGTCTTTCCACGAAAAAGGCTTTTCGGGTATCCACAGTTGTCCGGCAAAATCCTTGGTCAAATCGTCCTGAACCACACGGTTAATCCAAACCGGGACACGCTCTTTCCATCCGTTGGCTGCATGAACGAGCACTTTCAGTTTACTGTTATGGATAAATCTTGTTTTGTAGGTTTTATCATCGAGAAAAATTTCCCAAACCCCGTTTTCTTTTTTTGTGAGGGGATGAGAAGTACGGTTCCAGTCGTTGAAATCGCCGGTAAGAAACAGATCAAATGCCGCCGGCGCCCATTCACGATAGTACCAGCCTTTTGCTTTCTTGTCGTAATGGATGCCAAAAAAAGTATAGGCATCGGCAAACTCATGCAAGCTGCCATATTGATCTTCAATTTGGGCCAGGCGGGACTGAAAACGTTTCAAACGGTTTTCGATCTCCGTCTCGGCGGGTTCGAGCCACGGATCACTTTCTACCAGTGCAAGTCGGGTTTTATCTGCTCTTTTTGTTGTCATAGTTAAAAATGAACAAGGG
>JACZJL010000174.1 GCA_014860585.1 Bacteroidales bacterium
AATGCTAACACTGTCGTTTCATTCTTTAACACTCTCGTTACATGATTAAAAATATTTGTTGATCGCATTGTTTTTCAACACGTTAAAAAAGTAAAAAAGATCATTCACGGGCAACATTTTTCAACATTCCGGAGGGGTTGACGTGAAACTCCTCGCGGAAGCACCTGGTGAACCACGAAAGGTTGGTAAATCCCACCCTGTGTGCCACCGCCGTCACGTTGTCGTTTTGGGCTTTGAGCAGTTCAGCAGCACGGCTGAGCCGCCGGCTGCGGATGAACCCGCCCGGCGACTGGTGAAACAACGCCCTGATCCTCCGGTGCAACTGCACCCTGCTCAACGACATCATGCGCGCAAAGGCCTCCACCCCAAAACCGGGGTCACCCATGTTCCCGGCAACAATTTTCCGGGCTTTCTCCATAAAGACTTTGTCTGTCATGGTATTTACCGAATTTTCAATTATTCTGAAGACAACGGATACTGAAACCGTTTTCCTTGTTATTGTTGATCCTCACAAAGCTTCTCAAGCTGATCTGTTTAAGATCTTTCAATACCCGGATCAGCAAGCGTATCAATTCAATCTGCTCATGGGCCTGCTGTATGATCTCCACTTTTTCCTTCGATGAATTCGCCCGTTAAACCAACACGATCAATGAAAGCGTTTCATTTTTCAGCTTCTCTCCAATAGAAAAATAGTCAAATAGTCTTCTAATCCCGAAGGCAACGAACGCTAGTACCCATACCCTTGGTATTGAAGCTCCGAGGTACTTCCGGATACTCGAAAAAGAGGACACTGAACCACGCGTAGTCGGGACTGAACTCCGTCGACAACCACAAGTCGCCCTGGTCGCCGACACGGTAGAAAATTCCGTAGGCGAAGTAGCCACCAGGCAGACCTGAAAAACCGGTAGCGTTATTCAGCGTAAGATTATTACCTACCGCACAAGTATTCGAGTTAGTTTGCCAGTTGGTTTGAGCAGCCAGGGCTTTTGCGATATAGGATGTATTTGCATCACACAAATATCCGGATTGACTGCTGACATAGTTGGTTAATGCTGTCCATTCGGCATCGCTGGGCAAATGCCAGCCATCAGGACAAATACCCCGCACCCCGCTTGGAACATTATTGCTGCTTGCAGCGCCATTCATTGCCGTTGTCCAGGTATAAAGGCCTCCGTAAACATTGCAGTTCGATGGATCATTGTTATAGCAGTACCTGGTAATGGCGTTTCCATCGGCATCTTTGGTCGTCTTCAGGTTTTCTTTCATCCAGCACTGGGTGCCTATTTGAAGGGTGTTGTAAATGTTGCCGTCAATATCTGAAATCTGCTCACCACAGGGAAATGGTATCTCTGCCGGTACCTTTGCTTCACTACCAATATTTTTGTACCAGATATCGTTTTTATCCGGGTTATTCACCTGACCATCGAGGTTAAAATCTCCACCCAGGTAACCTTCCATCCCAGCTTGCGGCTCCCAAACCCAGGTTTTATCCTCTGAACTTACCACTCCATCTGCATTTCCATCACCACCAATCATTCCCCATTTATTGCTGCCGGCTAAAAGTTCTTTGTGGCCGTCAGCTCCTCCATAAACCATATCAACTCCTGTTGTGAAATTATAGGAATACACCCCACAATTACCATTAACTGGGTTGCCAGATATGATGCCGAGATGATTACGATGCCAGATGACAACAAAAAGCTTTTCACTTATTGAATTGCTAAATGCAAGGTTCGAGATTCCATCCATCCCTATAATGCTTCCGTCTTTCAATAAAAATGCTGCCTGCCTGTCAACAATTGTTGAGGAGTATGCCTGTGATGCTTCTGTTGCATCGCGAAGTTCAACCAGTACCCAGTCCACAATATCCCCATTGGGCAGGGAGGTTACGCCCTCCGTACCAGCATAATTCCAGGGAGGAACGTTAAAGGGTTGTGACAAAGGGAAATTGGTTAAATTGGTTGAACCTGTTAAATTGGTGTTCATGTCGGTTCCGTTAAAAGGCCCTTCAAGAAAGGCTTTGATATCCATATTTAAGATAAAAGTATTTGCCATGGGGCTGCAACTGTCACCCACAGCAAAGGCGCCAACACTGGTAAGGCCGGATCGGGTAAGGGAATAGGGATCACTTCCAATAGCCGGCGATTCCATTTGGGCAACCCAGCTAAAACCTGGCTCGCAATGGCCAATTCCAGCTCTTGTCCGGTCGAACAACGATCCTTCATCGCTACTGTTCCAATTTACGGTCATAACTAAATCAAGATCTCCAATTATTTGTTCATCAATATCCCAGGTAAGGTTAACACAATGATCAATATCGCTAATGGTTGCGCCTGAAGTCCCCTGTTCAAGCACATCAGGGAAAACATTTACACCAATATATCCCACGCCATAGAAATCGTCATTCCGTATAGTCAATGGAGCATAAGAAGACATGGTTCCAACCGGAAACTCTTTATCTGATACCCCAACTATTTGTAACAGTTTGCTCCAACCGAGTGTTTTAATATGTGCCAGGGAATTGGCCCCGGTTATGCTTGAACCGGATTGCATCTGAAACAGCACATCATTAAGAGAAACATTATAATTTGATAATGTGAGGTTATTCCAAACCGAAACATAAGTATGCACCTGCAATGGAGATTCCACCCAAATATCGTAAAAATTGACCGTAGATGATCCAAAAATATGCTGAGGAGCGGCACCATTGAATTTAACCAGGCCGGTGGAGCCATACATAAAATTTGCGGTTGCTGCATTATTTGTCAGGTCGGCCTTAAAAACAATGGTGCCTTCATTCACGATGTCACCTATATCTTCGTTAATATAATTTCCGCCAAAAACAATGGCGGAGGGCGCCTCATTTACAATTTTCGCCCCTCCGTTTATCAAACTTTGCGCTTTCAGGAAATTACATGAAACCAGGATGATTCCAACTAGTATGATTAGATTTTTCATCTGTTTTTAAATTTAGGATCATTAAAACTTCATTAATACCAGTCGATATGGTTGGTTACCAGAACCTGCCGGATAAGCAATTATGATAGCGGATGAAGACATTGTATAAAATACTTGTAACGTTGGATGGCCAATACCAATATAATAATATCCCTCTAAATAGTAGCGTACCTCAAGGCAGATCACCCGTGTGTTACTTTGATTCCAACCTGAAGGATATGCAATTTGCGTTGACGTACTACCCATGGGTGTTGTACCGGTTAATTGCTTTATTTCAAAAAATGGCGTTCCGGTATGGCCAAATTTAGTACTTCCCAATACATCAAGGTTGGCAGATGGGGTTGATGTGGCAATGCCTACATAGCCACCCGAGAAAGCCACCCTGCTTGCGTGAATGTCCAGCTTATCATCTTCGTCTTCATCAATATATGCATAATCAGAATCCCCAAAATTTAACCTTGCCCCATGGCCCCATGATCCGTCGGGACCAACCAGCCTTAATACATTATCATCAGATAGATTGGCTATGGTCACCTTATGACTAAAAGCATCAACAGAACCTCCGTTTTTTGTTTTGGTGAGCAAACCTAAATCTCCATCAATACTTTCCGTTCCGATACCAAGGTTTCCGTTATAATCCAATTTAAACCTTTCGATGCCGCGGCTGATAATAAAATCGCCTGTTTGGCTAAATAACCCCACACCCATAACCCAGAAATTTGATGCAACAGCATCACTTCCTTCAACAAAAGCAATGCTGGCCTCATTTTGTCCGGGATTTTCGTTCTGAAACCTAGCCAAACCCCATGAAGATTCAGCACTTACAACATGCAGTTTCCGGTCAGGATTCATGGTGCCGATGCCTACATTTCCGCTCTGGCCCGAATAGAGGTTGTTGCCGTTGATATACCAGTCGGTATCAAAGCCACTGCCCAGGGTGATCCACTGTGCACCGTTCCAGAAAGAATAGTTGTTTGAATCGGTGTTGTACAACGACAATCCCGGGGCAGGTGACTGGATGCCCAGCATTTGCGCTGTTGTCATCCTGGGGATCAATACCCCCCTTTCGGTGCTCGTAACATCGAGCATGGCAGATCCGTGTGCAGGACTTTCATCCATGTTGATGGCCACCTGCGGCCAGACACTTGAACATGCTGCCATTAGCAGGGCAGCCAGCAAAATTTTTAAGTTTCTCATAAATAGTAAATTTTTGGTTAATAATTTCCGGTTTTTGTTTCTTCCGGTTTGTTGCTTACAAAGGTACTGTCGGAGGAGTGCGGAATGCTAACACTGTCGTTTCATTCTTTAACACTCTCGTTACATGATTAAAAATATTTGTTGATCGCATTGTTTTTCAACACGTTAAAAAAGTAAAAAAGATCATTCACGGGCAACATTTTTCAACATTCCGGAGG
>JACZJL010000175.1 GCA_014860585.1 Bacteroidales bacterium
TTGCTTTTGTACCCATAATTCGAAGTAATATCTTTCCAATGAATGACCTTAATATTGGAATAAGGTTTTATAGATTTCGAGAGGTTATTAATAACCCATACAAAATCATCTTGCCCATCCCCTGTGCCGCTTAATAAAAAACCTTTTTCGCTTGACACCGTGTAAAGAGATTTCTGCAACTGATAGATCAGGCTGTTTGCGCACTTACCAGGCAGCCTGCCAATCATCAACTCGGGGAAATTATTGTCATCAACCTTTACATCTGCATAGATGTTATCTGCAACTTTTGCCCTCGTACCACCAAAAGTCCAGTCATAGTTACATTCAAATGTCGGGACAATTTCAACTCCACCTAAAAAGAGTAAATACTCCCAACCGCCCAACCAACCCATTGGGCTTAGCCTGTTATTCCAATCGTTATCAATCAGTTTTTCAATTTTTATTGGATCAGAAACCTCTACACAAGCAATAACGCCATTCCTGGCCAATGCAAACGCAGCCGCTTCCCGTAAAACCCTTCCGGCATTTTCAGGATTCAAATATGCCATCAGACCTAAAGTGTTTGTGACAATTAAATAGTCTTTCTTACGTATTTCCTTGTACACATCATTGTAATCAAGATGCTCAACAGTAATTGGAGGAGATAAAGGGGGTGAATATTTATTTCCATTAGGTGATTCATAGGTAATAGTGGTCATGCCTGTTCCAATATTGAAGCTGTAATTATTTGAATAGAGCAATGGGAACACTTGATAGGAGACTGTATTACTTTGGTTTGGCTCAATGTCAGGAACTGATATTTCAACGTCATATTGGTAGTTACTTTTGGGTATAACTTTACAATTGTCCGATGAAGCAAGTAATCCGTAAAGCTGCTCCTTAATCTTAATATTCGTCGCTTTGACAGATCCTGTATTTGTTACAAGCAAGTTAACTTTATATGAATCGCACCCTGGATTTGGCAAAGTGGTTGGCTCCCTGAAAAGTGTTAGGACAGGTATAAAAGGGCTGATCTCAAATTTGAAATAGGTCCCATTATTATTCTCAACCACATAGGAGTCATTGTCCAGCGCAGTGACATAATACTCCACGATATCATTGGCTTTGAAAGAAGAAACAGGGATTTTCCTGAAATGACCACTTCTAAATGTGTTATCAGGTAGCTCTTGCCAGGTTTGTCCCTGAACCCGGTAATGAAGGACGGTGCTGCAAACTTCGCTTGTTACCCAACTGATTTCGACAGATCCATCATTTGTGGTAGGATGATAAGGATCATGCCTGACATTGAAGATTGAAGGGGGTCCCGGAATGCTGGTGATCTGCGTTTCAGGGATTTTTATAAATGATGCACCTGACTTGTTTGCAGTCAGAAGTAGTACCGCCTTATCACTAACCACTTCACCGCTAATAATGCCAGAGTTTGAGGTCAGGCTATAATGTTCCTTCCCGGAAAGTATTACCAACTTTTTATTGCCCTGTAGCCCAATGTATACCTGTGTATTATCTTCAAATGAAAAAATTTCGACGGGAGCTGCTGCATGGATATTATATTCATTCCCATAAAGACTCCCCGACCTGTCAGTCAGGCAGTCCATCCCCTGGGCTTGTTGGCTTTTGGTGATTCGTGAAGCATTAATCGGGTGATTGCTTAAGATTTTGAAAAATTTGTTTCCTCCAACAGATAATTGCATAATATCCTGCTCGATGAAATCACCACTATTGAGATTCCATGATTTTAGGACACTATTCTGTGGATTCAACAGGTCAATTTTGGTTTCATCATTATACGCCCTGAGGCTTAACAAACCGCCGGGTAAAAACGTATTAAATTCTTCGCCATAAAAACTGCCTGATGAGGAGGGGATAGAATAATCCGCCGGAGAGCATTGCATTGATTTACCGGTAACAAGCACAGATACAGGATAATCAGATGTTATCCTTAAATTTTGATTGTAGGAACTTTTATAAATATAATTTCCACCTTCATTAATGGTTCCCTCCCACATTAATGAATATGCTGAAAATTCTCCCGGTTCCTCAATTTTTACTCTATTACTATTCCGGTAGGAAAAAACAATTAGTACTGGTTCACCAGCATCACTGTTCGCCCGCAAATTGGTAAACATTTTTACACCTGTACCTTTGCCATCCTGGTCTAATGCATAATATCCCCTCGTTATAGTTGAAGGTCCATTGATATGGTCACCCACCAGCAATGACACTTTTTCTGTGGTTGATAAAAGATAATACCCCTCATTCACTTTGCATGAGAGAACCTGATCAGCCCATCGAGTTGTCCTTTCCCACACTGAACTATTTGGTGGTTTGATTTCTCTAATAGATATTATTGTTCCATTATAAGGTGCGAAAATGGTAACATCTCCAGGGGTATAGAAGCAAGTTAAGTATTCGGCCCTGGATACTATGGCCAGTAAGAAACATAACACACTGAATAAAAGTAACTTTTTCATAATGGTAAATTTTAATTTGGTTAATGTATTTACCCAATCCGCTGCCCCTTCTCCAGGTGGAGGTGAGGCAGGGAACCAGGGATTTTTACTCAATAATCACTTTCTGCTTTACTTCGCCCCGGTTGGTCAGGACGGAAAGGATGTACAAGCCCGGGCTTAGCCCGGAGACGTCGAGCCGGTTGGTTTCCGGAAGTCCGGTGCAAACCTCCTGCCCCAGCCGGTTGGTTAGTGTAACCTGGCGGATGACAATGCCGTCTTCGGTGGAAATGGTGATCCAGTCACTGGCGGGGTTGGGGTAGAGAGTTACTGCAGTTGGATGTACCGCAACAGGATTTTTGATGGAGACAAGGGTCATCAGTTCATCAGCACCGATTTCGGGACCGGCGCCGCCAAATGGCCTTTCCTCGCCATCAATGTCATACTCCGGGCAATAATACATCACCCCGTTCAGATCGAAAGCAGCCGTTCCCATGTTCAGCAACTGGCAGGTATAATCGAGGTGATAGCCGTCTTCGAGGAAAGAGGGATCACAGTTCAGGTTCCCTTCGCCGGGCCAGATACCATCGGCCTCGATGTCGGAGTAGTGTACCTCAAGGTTACTGTTTTGTTCAAAGATGGAATTACCTCCGGGAGGCGTATTGTTGTAAATGATCGTGTTAACCACCACAGCTTTTGCCGTTGATGCCCATAGACCGGTGCCGGTGTTTGCATTATTTCCCGTTACTGTATTATTTATGAGGATTGCGTTGTATGAAAGGTTTTCTTCAATCGCAATTCCTCCGCCATTTGTAGCCGAATTTCCCATGATAACATTATTCTGGAATATCCCCCTCGAATTGTAAATACTCAGTCCACCGCCAATGCAAGTCCCACCGGTAAAGCTGTTGTTGATCAGGAAATTATTTTCTACCAGCAGGTTTCCTGCAAAAGCCTCATCCACACAAAGTCCCGGGCCGTAATTCAGTGCATTGTTTTCAGTGATGTTCTGGTTGTCCGAAACAACATTATTTGCAAACGTACCGGAAACATCCCCGTTAAGGGTTACCCCGCCGCTTATCACCAGGATTGTATTTTGCCCGCCTGATTCTGCAATATTATGGGTAACGTGGTTGTCCCTGACATTCAGTTCTATAGGTCCGAAGGCGGTTAACAATCTTGCACCGCCGCCAATGGCAAAGTTGATTCCTTTGGTTTTATTGTAAGAAATCTGGTTATTTTCCAGAATCAAATTATAGTAGATTTCCATACCACCTCCCGATCCCTGGTCATAGTTGCTGATGGCCGTGTTGTGATTAATACGATTATTCCGGAGTACTATCCACGGTAAGGGTGCTGTTGGCCCCCCTGCACAAATACCTCCGCCAAGCGTGTAATTATCGCTAACCATCTGGTTGTATTCGATGTAATTATTTTCCAGTTTACAACCTGAGCCTATCACGAACACACCTCCTCCTGCCCTGTAATTGGTAGTGGGAATTATGGTTCCTTTTCCTGCCGTAATTGTAAAGCCACAGACTATTGAGGTTGTGTCTTCACCCGACTCAAAAATGATGACCGATCCTTTATCGGGGTTCAGCCCCTGGCTACCATTAATAATCGTATTGGCTATGTGGTTGGTATCGCCGGTCATGATGAAATGACTGGCCACAACGAGCGGCTTTTTCCCCATCATGTTGATGTTTTCGTAATACAGCCCATCAGCCACCAGCACGGTATCGCCGGGCGTGGCGGCATTGATCCCGGCCTGGATGGTGGGGTAATCGCCGGGGACGTGAATGATGTTGCTGGGCGGTGCATCATAATAGATTTCAACCGAAGAAAGCGGACCGTAATTGTCTCTCCCACCAGCAACTACCAGGTAGTCGCCAACAGCAATTACCGAATGCTCTACTCTTGCTGTCTGCAGGTTCATCACCGACCAGGAGTTGGACGCGGCATCATAAACATCTATTACATTTGAGGCAGTATTAAACCCGCTCCCATGGAAAATCCCTCCCCCCGGAAAATAAACTTTGCCGTTGATGGTTGCACCATTTTCATTAAACGATCTCGGGGTAGATAGGTTTGCCTGGGTCCATATTCCTGTTTCAACATCGTAAATATCAACACGATTGGTTGGATTGTTTATTGAGGTAATCCCACCGGCAATGATCACCTTGCTTCCCACAGTTGCCGCACTTGCATAAGCTCTTGCCTGCGAAAGGGTGGCCTGGCTCCATGTTTTCGTTGTGAAATTATAAATATCAACCTTGTTAGAAGTAACTCCTGATACATTAATCCACCCTCCGGCAAAAATGGCAAGGTTGCCGGCAACTGTCGCTGCAATGCCGCCTCTTGCCTGTGAAAGGGTTGTGGGTGTTTCCCACTCTCCTGTTTCGATATTGTAAATATCCACGGTATTTTTAAAATTCGGGGCGCCCTGCATCTGAATTCCGCCGGCAAACATGACTATATTTCCATGGCTTACTGCTGCCAATGAGAACCTGTCAACGGAAAGCAGTTCAACCGACCATTCCTGGGTGAGGGTGTCAAAAATATCCACAATGTTGTAGGATACTGCATCGTCGTAGCCACCGGCAAAGAAAATTTTTGAACCGCAGCTAACAGAGCCGCCAACAAAGAACCTGGACACAAACAAATTTCCGGCTGGTTCCAGGTAACCAGTTGAAATGTCGTACAATTCAACATCTGCAAGATATGAGGCCCAATTAGTACCACCTCCAAACCACACCTTGTTGCCTAATGAGGCTGACCCCATGTTTAATTTGGCTTCTGATAAATTTGTGTACGTCCATTGCCCGTAAGCCATCCCGGCCAGGCAGAGGAAAATTGCTGAAAAGAGTAGTTTTGGTTTCATAATACATTTGATTTTATTTGTTGATAAATGCTTGTTTTTCTGTTTTTAAACCTGTCAGTCCCGCACGTGCGGGACTGACAGGTTTTCCATAACTATTCAATAATCACTTTTTGTTTTACTTCGCCCCGGTTGGTCAGGACGGAAAGGACGTACATGCCCGGGCTTAGCCCGGAGACGTCGAGCCGGTTGGTTTCCGGAAGTCCGGTGCAAACCTCCTGCCCCAGCCGGTTGGTCAGTGTGACCTGGCGGATGACAATGCCCTCTTCGGTGGAAATCGTGATCCAGTCACTGGCGGGGTTGGGAATAATGAGAAGGCCGGTTTCACCGGAAACTTCTTCCACCTGTATGAGGCAGGCATCAATTACCTCTTCGGGGCTGTTGCAGCCGGGAGCGTTGTCGTGAATTTCAATGGTTCCACCCGGGCTGGCCAGGTACTCACAAATGCTTTGCACATCGCAGGTTGAGAGTGAAGCGTTGATGTATATTTTCAGATCGGTGACAGAATTTGCACTGATATTCTCCAGGCCTGCCAAACTCGTTATCAGCGGATTTTGCTGAAACCCTAATATTCCACCGATTGTGGTAAGGGAATTAAGCCCTGTTAAGCTAAGGAGGGCGGGAGAAAATGCGATCGCGAAATCTCCGCCGATGCTACTCAGGTTACCAAGACCTTCAAGGTTAATAATCCCATCGTTATGAACGATGGCCAGCTTGCCGCCAATTGTCTGCAGGTTATTTAATCCTAAAAGGTTCGGAAGAAGGTCATTGTGCAAGATTTGCAACCAATCTCCAACTGATACCAGACCTTCCAATCCCGTAAGGCTCGTAAGGGAGGTGTTTTCGATTATATAAAGGTAACCGCCTATAACCTCCAGGTTATTCAACCCGTTAAGGTTGCTTAGATTGGGGTTGTACATGATGGTGAGGTTGCCTGCAACACTGTGCAGCACATTCAAGCCATTCAGGTTGGTGATACTGTTGCCTTCTATTACAATGTCGCCAAGTATATCACTACAGCCGGGATAATTTATCTGGAAATTATCAATCTGTTCCTGGGTGGTTAAGGTGATGCCTTCGGGCAGGCAGGATGAAGATTCTTCGCTAAAGATTTCAACCGAAGAAAGAACCCCTGATTCACCGGTTCCGCCAGCCACCACCAGGTGATTTCCCACAGCAAGTCCCTGGCTGGCGCGGGGGTGTGCCAGAAACTCATAACCTTCCACATTTCCATCCTTGTCAAGAACATCCACAATATCCGAAAAATCATAGTTAACCCCGCCATTGGCCACATTGCTGCCACCGGCAAAATAGGCTTTGCCATTGATGGCGCCACCCGTTATCCAGGCTCTTGGTTCGAACAGTGAAGCCGTGCTCCATGTCCCGGTGGTCGAATTGAAGATGTCCACCACATCAGTGGGCACATCCGGAAAGTTTTTTATTCCCCCGGCAATCAGCACATTGTCGCCCACAGTGACTGCCGTGGCCCACACTCTGGCCTGTGAGAGGCTGGCCGTGCTCCAGGTGTTGGTCGAGAAGTTGTAAATGTCCACCCGGTTACTCACATCGCCGCCATTGAGAAACCCACCGGCAAAAATCGCCAGGTCGCCAACCACAGCATAAGCCATTCCCGCCCTGGCCATCGAAAGGTATGTAAAACTCCAGGTGTTGGTGGTCATGTCGTAGATGTCCACAATATCGGTGCATACAATATTAAAGTTACACCCCCCCGCAAAGAATACCTTGTCGCCATGACTCACTGCGGCAATGTCGAACCTGCCAACCTGAAGCTGTGCTGCAGACCACTGCCCTGTTGCGATATCGTAGATATCCACCGTTCCCACCGGTGAAAAATTCCCGGTCGCTCCCCCGGCAAAAAAGAGTTTTGTTCCGCAATAAGTTGCTGCAGGCATTAACCGCGAAAGACTCAGGTTGCCGGTGTTAGCCCACTCACCGGTTTCCACATCATAACTTTCGACGGTGGTCACTGTGCTGGTTCCGTTTGATCCGCCGGCAAAGTATACCTTATCGCCGTAAGAGGTAACCCCCATATACTTTTTAGGTGATGAGAGTTCGGTGTACGTCCACTGCCCGTAAGCCATCCCGGCCAGGCAGAGGAAAATTGCTGAAAAGAGTAGTTTTGGTTTCATAAAAAAATATGTTTAAAATTAATACCTGCAAAGATAAGCTATGGAAAAGGCAAAAGGAAGTCCGTTTAGTGAACGCCGGGATCTTTCTAACGAACGCCGGGATTTTTCTAACGAACGCTAAAAGAGG